>NZ_JBSFJF010000057.1:0-45609 GCF_053597915.1 Streptomyces sp. NPDC001219
CCCTGTCGGAGCGGGGTCGGCCGCTTCGCTTTCGCTTTTCGGCCTTTCCGACTCTAGCAGATCCGATTTCGTTCCGTTGCCGGTCCGAATTCGTTTCCGATTCCCCGTCGGAAGGGGGTTGCCTTTTGGCTTTTCCGACTTTATCAGAAGGAGTTCGGCCGAATTAACGGGCCGGGGCTTCCGGTAAGTGGTCGGTTGCGCTTCGCCGAATTGAAGTTCCAGCCGAAGCGGAGAAGAGACTAACTCGTTGCGGATGAACTTGTCCAGTTCGTTGCAACCGTTCGAATCTACCTCCCCCTGACGCCTGTGTCAACAGGCTTCTGGGGCGAAGGGAAGATTAGCAGGCCAGCAGGGCTGGATGCACATCACGCGGCGGTCGGCAGAACGGCTTCGCGGTCGGTGAGGTCGACGTCGCCGGTGGCTCCGGCCCGTACGGCGCGGCCGCCCAGGACGTAGACGTACAGGAGGAAGCCCAGCTCGGCGGCTATGCCGATGCCGATGCGGGCCCAGGTGGGGAGGCCGGAAGGGGTGACGAAGCCTTCGAGGGCGCCGGATACGAAGAGGACGGCGGCGAGTCCGATGGCGACGCCGAGGGCGGAGCGGCCTTCTTCCGCGAGGGCCGTACGGCGGGTGCGCGGTCCGGGGTCGATGAGGGTCCAGCCCAGGCGGAGGCCGATGCCGGCAGCGACGAATACGGCGGTCAGTTCCAGGAGTCCGTGCGGAAGGATCAGGCCGAGGAAGGTGTCGAGGCGGCCCGCTGAGGACATCAGGCCGATGCCCACGCCGAGGTTGAGCATGTTCTGGAAGAGGACCCACAGGACGGGAAGGCCGGCGAAGGCGCCGAAGACGAGGCACAGGGCGACGGCCTGGGCGTTGTTCGTCCATACCTGGGCGGCGAAGGACGCGGCCGGGTGGCTGGAGTAGTAGGTCTCGTACTGGCCCCCGGGGCGGGTCATGGCGCGCAGGTCCTCCGGGGCGCCGATGGCTGCCTGGACCTCGGGGTGTGCGGCTATCCACCAGCCCATGAGGGCGGCGATCGCGGTGGAGAGGATCGCGGTGGGTATCCACCAGTGGCGCAGTCGGTAGACGGCTGCCGGGAAGGCCGTGGTGAAGAAGCGGGCGGTGTCGCGCCAGGAGGCCTTGCGGGCACCGGTGACCGTACTGCGGGCGCGGGCCACGAGGGAGGTAAGTCGGCTGGTCAGCGCTGGGTCGGGGGCGCTGGAGAGGAGGAGGGAGAGGTGGGTGGTGGTGCGCTGGTAGAGGGCGACCAGTTCGTCGGCCTCGGCTCCCGTGAGGCGGCGCTTGCGGCGCAGCAGTGATTCGAGCCGGTCCCATTCGGCGCCGTGAGCCGTGACGAAGACATCGAGGTCCATGTATGTCGCTCCTCGCAGCGCCGTGGGTGAGTGCCGGGTCAGCTTGGCAGACTGGCCGTGTCCGGCGTGGGGTGGGCGGGAGTTCGGGGATCGAGAGGGAGTGGGGCGCGACGTGAGGGAACTCGTCACGGGCGAAGCGGTGGTGCTCGGGCTGCGGCCGGCCAGGCTGCCGAGCAGGGGGCTGGCGGTGGCGGTCGATGTGGCCGTGGCCTGGGTGATCTACATCGGCATCTCGCTGATGCTGGTGGGCGCGACCTCGTCCATGGACAGCGCGGCGATGGCGGCCGTGTCGGTGGCGACGTTCGTGCTGGTGCAGGTCGGGATACCGATCGTCGTCGAGACGCTGAGCCAGGGGCGGTCGCTGGGAAAGCTGCTCTGCGGGCTGCGGGTCGTCCGGGAGGACGGTGGGCCGATCCGGTTCCGGCATGCGCTGGTGCGCGGGGCCATTGGGACCATCGAGATCGTGATGACCATGGGGGTCGTGGCGGCCATCGCCTCGTTGGTGTCGGCGCGGGGGCGTCGGCTGGGTGATGTTTTCGCGGGGACGCTGGTCATACGGGAGCGGATGCCCGTGGCGGAGGCCGGGACGGCGCTGCCGCCACCGCCGCCGTGGCTGGTCGCGGAGCTCGGGGCGCTGGACCTTTCGCGGGTGTCCGATGGGTGGTGGCTGACGGTGCGGCAGTACCTGACGCGGCGGGGACAGCTGGACCCGCAGGTCGGCGCGGCGATGGCGGAGCAGCTGGCGGAGGACTTGCGCGGGTTCACCGGGGTGCCGGCGCCTGCGGGGGTGCATCCGGCGGCCTATCTGGCGGCGGTGGCCGGGGAACGGCAGGCGCGGGAGTCGCGGCGGGCGTTCGGGGCGTCGGTGTCGGCGGGTGGCGGGCCGGCAGGTCTTGGCGGGACGTCGGAGGCCGTCGGGGCGGCTGCTGTGGGGGCGGGAGACAGTGCGCCCGGTGAGAGCGGTGGTTGGGCCGGTGGGCCGTGGGCGTCGGCCGCGCCCGTGGAGGCGGCGGGGGAGGTCGTGGCATCCGGGGGTGGGGGTGTGACGCCGACGGGGGGCGTGGGTTGGGCTCCGCCCGGGGGTGGCGCGGGGGCTTCAGGGACGGCGGCCGGTGACGGAGTGATGCGTGGTGATGGTGTTGGGCTCGCGGGGGCGCCGGGGCGGGGGCGTGCCGGTGATCAGAGGGCCGGCGGAAGCGAGCGGCCGCCGTCCCGTACGGGGTTTGCGCCGCCGGTGTGAGGGGGCCGGTGTCAGGCGGCCGGTGAGGGGCGTGGCCAGGTGTGCCGGCTGGGGTGTCGGCCGCGTGGCGATGGGGCCGCTGTCCGCTTCCGCGCCGGGCAGTGGTGAGCGCGTAGAGGCAGGTGCCTGGCCGGGGTTGCGGTGGGGCCGCCGCTCCTGAGGCGTACGTAGGGCTCGGTCGAGTCAGGGGGTGACCGCAGCCGGCTGCCAAGAGGTTGTGCCGGAGTGGCCGGGACGCGGTGGGTGGGCCGATGCTCAGCTGGTGTGTGCCGTGCGTCGTCGGGGTGACTGCACGGCCTCCGGCCCGTTCGGTGTGGCTCTCTGGCGCTGCGCGCGGGAGGGGATGGCCGGCGGAGCAGAGGCCGTGGTTCAGGAGAAGGTCGACGGTGGGGACTCGAGGGATTCGAGTTCGATGCCGGGGGCGGCGAGGACCACGTCGCCGGCGATGTGAACGGTGTGCTGTTCGCCGGTCTCCAGGTCGTTGACCTGGTATTCGTCGGCCATGAGCGGGGCGTTGTCAGTGGCGTGTGGTGTGCTTTTCAGCAGGGCCCAGGACTGGTCGAGCGTGCGGGGGGCGAGGACGGGGGGTGTGAAGGCGACGAGGCGGGTGCGAACGGCGCCGGCGCCGAGGGCGGGGCGCAGCAGGCGGGCGGTGGCGATGAGGAACGCGGGGGACGCGCCGGTGAAGGCGTGGGCGGGGACGTTGCCTTCGGTGGCGTGTTCACCGGTCGGGTCGGTGCGTACCCAGGTGACGCCCTCCAGGGCGGCGCCGCGGACCTGCCAGGCGGAGGCGTGCAGTTCGAGGCGGAGGGGGCGGCCGAGTTCGTCGAGGGTGAGGTCGACGGAGCCGGTGTGGTCGCCGGAGGGGTTGACGATCTGGGAGACGTAGCGCCAGCCGGAGGGGCCGGTGGCGCAGTGGAAGTGCTCTTCACCGAGGGGGGTGTGATCGTGCGGGTCGTGGAGGGAGTAGTGGCCGCGGGGCATGGGGGTGCAGTCCTTCGGCCGGCGACGCGGGCCGGTGAGTCGGGGATGGCGGTTCGGTACGGGGACCTTACGGGCCAGGCCCCCGCCGTGAGGGGCGAGGGCCTGGTGTCACCGGCTGCTGGGGCCGGTCACCGGGCGATCAGGGGAGCTGACCGGCCGGTGACCGCCGCCGGATCAGTAGCGGTAGTGGTCGGGCTTGTACGGGCCCTCGACCTCGACGCCGATGTAGGCGGCCTGCTCGGGGCGCAGCTCGGTGAGCTTGACGCCGAGGGCGTCGAGGTGGAGCCGGGCGACCTTCTCGTCGAGGTGCTTGGGGAGCACGTAGACGTCGGTCGGGTACTCCTCGGGCTTGGTGAACAGCTCGATCTGGGCCAGCGTCTGGTCCGCGAACGAGTTGGACATCACGAAGGAGGGGTGGCCGGTGGCGTTGCCCAGGTTGAGCAGACGGCCCTCGGACAGCACGATCAGGACCTTGCCGTCCGGGTGGGTCCAGGTGTGCACCTGCGGCTTGACCTCGTCCTTGACGATGCCGTCGAGCTGGGCCAGACCGGCCATGTCGATCTCGTTGTCGAAGTGGCCGATGTTGCCGACGATCGCCTGGTGCTTCATCCGGGCCATGTCGGACGCCATGATGATGTCCTTGTTGCCCGTGGTGGTGATGAAGATGTCGGCGGTCTCGACGACCTCCTCCAGGGTGGTGACCTGGTAGCCGTCCATCGCCGCCTGAAGGGCACAGATCGGGTCGACCTCGGTGACGATGACGCGGGCGCCCTGGCCGCGCAGCGACTCGGCGCAGCCCTTGCCGACGTCGCCGTAGCCGCAGACCACGGCGGTCTTGCCGCCGATGAGGACGTCGGTGGCGCGGTTGATGCCGTCGATCAGGGAGTGGCGGCAGCCGTACTTGTTGTCGAACTTCGACTTGGTCACGGCGTCGTTCACGTTGATCGCCGGGAAGAGCAGGTCGCCGTCGCGGTGCATCTCGTAGAGACGGTGCACGCCGGTGGTGGTCTCCTCGGTGACACCGCGGATCTCGGACGCCAGGTTCGTCCACTTCTGCGGGGACTCCGCCAGCGTGCGGGTGAGCAGCTCCAGGATGGCGCGGTGCTCGTCGCTCTCCGCGGTCTCGATCGCGGGGACCTTGCCGGCCTTCTCGTACTCGACGCCCTTGTGGACCAGGAGGGTGGCGTCGCCGCCGTCGTCGAGGATCATGTTCGGGCCGCCGGTGGGCGAGTTGGGCCAGGTCAGCGCCTGCTCCGTGCACCACCAGTACTCCTCCAGGGACTCGCCCTTCCAGGCGAAGACCGGGATGCCCTGGGGCGCGTCGGGCGTGCCGTTCGGGCCCACCGCGATGGCCGCGGCGGCGTGGTCCTGGGTGGAGAAGATGTTGCAGGAGGCCCAGCGGACCTCGGCGCCCAGGGCGGCCAGGGTCTCGATCAGGACCGCGGTCTGCACGGTCATGTGCAGGGAACCGGTGATGCGGGCACCGGCCAGCGGCTGGGCGGCGGAGTACTCCTTGCGGATCGCCATCAGACCGGGCATCTCGTGCTCGGCGAGGGTGATCTCCTTGCGGCCGAAAGCGGCGAGGGACAGGTCGGCGACCTTGAAGTCCTGGCCGGTGGCTGCTGTCGTCATGCGGGCTGCTCCTCGAGCGTCGAGGTGGATGGGCGGGCAGTCTGCGGCGCGGGCTGGGGTCCCCCAGCTACCACGGGGGAAGTTCGAGCGTACGCGGAAGCGGACGCACCTCTCCCCCTGGCCGCAGCGCAGTCCGTCGGAGGCCCTCTCTCCCTCGGCCGGTCCGCGGTACGGACCGCCCGACCGCCATCAGCAGCGACGTCTGGCACTGGTCACGAATCTACACCGATCGGCCCGGTGAACCCCAGCCCGGAGGGGCCGGTCCGGTGCCGTCCCGGCCAAGAAAAGACGCGGGGACCGCCGGTGAATACGGGGTTCCGGTGGGTCCGCGGCCGGAGTTCCGGCTGCCGCGGACCGGGTGCCGCAGGGGGTTTGCGGGCGCTGCGCCGTCATGCAGGATGCCTGGAGCGCGGAACCACTGGCACGACCGCGCGCACGTTCCTAAGGAGAGCCACGTGACCACCAGTCCAGCTGAGCCCCTCAAGGGCGCGGGGACGAGCGGGCGGGGGCTGAAGCTGCTCGCAGTGACCGCCTGTCCGACCGGGATCGCCCACACGTACATGGCCGCGGAGAAGCTGGCCCAGGCGGCCCGGTCCCTCGGGCACGAGATAAAGGTGGAGACGCAGGGCTCCATCGGGGCTGAGAATGAACTGTCTGACAACGATGTCAGGGATGCGGACGCGGTCATCATCGCCGCGGACAAGGACGTCGACCGCAGCCGGTTCGTCGGCAAGCGGGTCCTGGCGGTCGGGGTCGCCGAGGGCATCCGCCACCCCGAGCAGCTGATGGAGCGGGTGCGGAACGCGCCGGTTTACGGGGGCGAGGAGGGCGCCGGAGCCGGAGCGGGTGGTACCGGCGCGGCGCCGGCTGCCGGGGGTGCCGGCGGCGGCAAGGAGCGCAGCGTCACGTACAAGGCGCTGATGAACGGCGTCAGTTACACGATCCCGTTCGTGGTGGTCGGCGGTCTGCTGATCGCGGTCTCGCTGGCGCTGGGCGGGCATCCGCAGGCCGACGGCGGTCTGGTGATCCCCGACGGTTCGTTCTGGAAGCACGTCAACGACGTCGGCGTCATCGGGTTCACGCTGATGGTGCCGGTGCTGTCCGGCTATATCGCGTATGCGATCGGCGACCGGCCCGCACTGGTGCCGGGCATGATCGGCGGCTGGATAGCCAACACGGGCTCGCTGTACGACTCGAAGGCGGGTGCGGGCTTCATCGGGGCGATCGTCACCGGCTTCCTGGCCGGCTATCTGGTGCAGTGGATCAAGAAGGTCGAGGTACCGAAGTTCGCCCGGCCGATCATGCCGATCATCGTGATCCCGATCGTGTCGACGACGGCGCTCGGGCTGTTCTTCATCTACGTGATCGGCAGGCCCATCTCCTGGGTGTTCACCCACCTCACCGGCTGGCTCGGCGGAATGACCGGGTCCAGTGCGATTCTGCTCGGCGCGCTCCTCGGCCTCATGATCGCGTTCGATATGGGCGGGCCGGTCAACAAGACCGCGTTCCTGTTCGGCGCGGGGCTGATCGCGTCCGGCAACCAGACCGTGATGGGCATGTGTGCCGCGGCGATCCCGGTGATGCCGCTCGGCCAGGGGCTGGCCACGCTGGTCCGTCGCCGCCTCTACTCCGAGCAGGAGCGGGAGACGGGCATGGCCGCGCTGTTCATGGGGCTCTTCGGGATATCGGAGGGCGCGATTCCGTTCGCCGCGGCGCGGCCCGCGCAGGTGATCCCGGCGAACATGCTCGGTGGCGCGGTGGCCGGCGCTCTCGCCGGGATGACCGGTGTCACGGATGCGGTGCCGCACGGCGGGCCGATCGTGGCGGTGCTGGGTGCGGTCGGCGGGGTGCCGGCGTTCTTCCTCGCCGTGGTGGCCGGCTCGGTGGTCACGGCGCTGGCCACGGTGGCGCTGGTGGATGTGGCGGAGCGGCGGAAGGTCGGGGTGCGGGTGGCGGCTGATGCCGTTGGCGGACTCGGGGCGGGTGCCAGGGTTGTCGTCGGTGGGGATTCGGCGGCGATTGTGGCTACTGGCGCGGAGACGGTGGTGGCCGGGAGTGCCGGAGCCGTTGACGGTGCTGGAGCGGTTGGCGGTGCTGGAGCCGTTGGCGGTGCTGGGGTGGCGTCGCGTACGGGTGCGGGGGCGGGGGTGGATTCCGTTGCTGCGGCGGTGGGTTCGGATTCCCCGGCGGTGGATGCGGTTCGCGCGGCGGTGGATTCAGATCCGGCGGGGGCGGATTCGGGGCCGGTGGGTGCGGATTCGAGGCCGGCCGGTGCGGTTGGCGCTCCGGTGGCCGGCGCTGGTTCGGCGCAGGAGGCGGCGGGCTCGGTTGTGGGCACCGCCGTCGCGGTGGGCGAGGTCACCGGCGGCGAGGGCGTCGGTAGCGACGAGGATGCCGGTAACGGCGGGGACGACCTCGGCACGGGACACGGCGCCGAGGTGCTCTCCGGCTATCTCACCGGGCAGACCGTCAGGACGCAGCTCGACGCCGACGAGAAGGAGGCGGCGATACGGGAGATGGCCGAGCTGGTGGCCGGCACGGGAAAGGTGGCGGACGTCGACGAGCTGGTCCGGGTGGCGCTGGCCCGTGAGGAGCAGGGCACGACCGGGCTCGGTGAGGAGATCGCCATCCCGCACGCCAAGACGGACGCGGTGACCGCTCCGGTCGTCGGGTTCGCGCGGTCGGCGGACGGTATCGACTGGGGTTCGCTCGACGGCACACGCGCCAAGCTGCTCTTCATGATCTCGGTGCCGGAGGCGGCGGCCGGGGACGAGCATCTGCGCATCCTGGCGCTGCTGTCACGGAAGTTGACGGACGCGGACTTCCGGGCCCGGTTGCAGGACGCGGAGGACGAGGCGGCGATTCTGCGGGTTCTCGGGGAGGTCCAGTAGGGCGGGGGCGAACGCATCCCGTAGGGGTGGCGTGGGCCCCCTTGGGGCCGACAACGTCGCGGGGGCGGGGCGGCATTCCCGTGGTGGGCCGCGGGGTTGGCCGGCGGGCGGGCCGAGAGGCTTGGAGAGAGCCGGGGCGTGCGGCGGGGGTCCCTCGCTCCTGTTGGGAGGACGGCGAGGGCCCTCGCGCTCGTAGAGCGTGCGGCGAAGGCGCTCACACTCGTAGGAAAGGCGGCGAAGGGCCCTGTGGTCGCGGGGGGGGGTACTGCGAGGGGCTCCCCACTCGCAGGAAGTACCGCGAAGACCCCGGTCGGGAGTAGAGCAAAGCCCTCGCACTCGTGGGGAGTATGGCCAGCCCCCGCGCTCATAGGAAGTGCGGCGAAGGCCCCCGTGGTCGCGGGGAGTCCTGCGAAGGACTCCCCGCTCACAGGAAGTACCGCGAAGACCCCGGTCACGGTGAGGAAGGCCAAAGCCCTCGCCCTCGCAGTGAGTGCAACCGAAGCCCCCGCCCTCGTAGGGCGTACGACCAAAGCCCCCCGCTCACCCGCTCATGGCAAACACGGCAGAGGCCCCCACACCACTGCTCGGAACAGCGAAGGCCCCCGCACTCCTCAGGAGTGTGGGGGCCTTGCGGCGCTCTGTGGTGATGGTGGTGGGGGCAGACGGGCCTGCGAGGCCGCTCCCGGCGGCTCGGCCCGAGCCGCCCCCGTCCCTGCGCTCTGTTACTCGCCCGGCGTCTTCGACAGGTCGGTGCCCGCCGCGGCGGCTGCCTCGTTGTAGATGTCCGGCTCCAGGTAGATGACCCGGGCGATCGGTACGGCCTCGCGGATGCGGGCCTCGGCGGCGTTGATGGCGTGGGCGATCTCGGTGGCGGTGTCGTCGTGCTGTACCGCGATCTTGGCGGCGACCAGCAGCTCGTCGGGGCCGAGGTGGAGGGTGCGCATGTGGATGACGCGGGTGACGACGTCGCCGTCGACGAGCGCCGCGCGGATCTTGGCGATCTGCTCGGGGCCGGCCGCCTCGCCCAGCAGCAGCGACTTGGTCTCCGCGGCCAGGACCAGGGCGATCAGCACCAGCAGCGCGCCGATGCACATGGTGCCGATGCCGTCCCAGATGCCGTCGCCGGTGGCGAGGGTCAGGCCGACGCCGCCCAGCGCGAGGACCAGACCGACCAGGGCGCCGAAGTCCTCCAGCAGCACGACCGGCAGCTCGGGGGCCTTGGCGCGGCGCACGAACTGGGCCCAGGTCTGCTTGCCGCGCAGCTCGTTGGACTCCTTGATGGCCGTACGGAAGGAGAAGCCCTCGGCGATGATCGCGAAGATCAGGACGCCGATCGGCCAGTACCAGTCCTCCAGCGGGTGCGGGTCGTGGACCTTCTCGTAGCCCTCGTAGAGCGCGAAGACGCCGCCGATGGTGAACAGGACGATGGAGACCAGGAAGCCGTAGATGTAGCGCTCGCGGCCGTAACCGAAGGGGTGCTCGGCGGTCGCCGCGCGCTTGGCCTTCTTGCCGCCGAGCAGCAGCAGGCCCTGGTTGCCGGAGTCGGCGACCGAGTGCACGCCTTCGGCCAGCATCGATGACGAGCCGCTGAAGGCGAAGGCCACAAACTTCGCTGCGGCGATCGCCAGGTTGGCGCCCAGCGCCGCAACGATCGCCTTTGTCCCGCCTGATGCGCTCATAGGTGCCGCAAGTCCCTTCCGTCGACGGTGCTCCACCGCTTTACCGAGCCTTTAATGCCGTGCGGCGGTCATTGTTGCAGCCCCGCGCCGGGCGTCTGCCAGGAGGCCACCTGGCGGACGGTTTCCGGACGGCCGGACGGGCTTTCCGGCCACCGGCCGCTCCGGCTCAGGCCACCACCGTCGCGCGGAACAGCGTGCCGTCTCCGGAGACCGTGATCCGCTCGCCGGCCGGTACGAAGGCGGACTCGCCGGGCGCCAGGGTCAGCCCGGCCCCGCCGGTCCCGGCCGCGGTCCCGGCCTCCGCGTCCCGCAGTTCGACGGTGCCCGCCGTGCACAGCAGGATCTGCGGCGTACGGGACGCGAGCGGGTGCGGTGCGGCGCCGGGGGCCGGTACGAGGCGGGAGAGGCGGAACTCGTCGATGGGGGTCTCGTAGACCTCCTCGCCGTCGGTTTCCTCGGGGCGCAGCACGCCCGCGTCGCCGGCCTCGAAGCGGACCACCCGCAGCAGCTCCGGCACGTCCACGTGCTTGGGGGTCAGGCCGCAGCGCAGCACGTTGTCGGAGTTGGCCATCAGCTCGACGCCGAGGCCGCTGAGGTAGGCGTGCGGGATGCCGGCGCCGAGGAACAGGGCCTCGCCGGGCTGGAGCCGGACGTGGTTGAGCAGCATGGCGGCGAGGACGCCGGGGTCGCCCGGGTAGTGGTGGGCGAGGCCGGCGCAGGTGGCGTAGGCGTCGGCGTGCGGGCCGCCCTCGGCGGCCAGCCGGCCGGCGGCGACGGCGGTGTGCTCGACGGTCCCGGCGATGGCGTGGTGCTCGGCACCGAGGACGGCGGTGAGCACCTCGCGCAGCGCGTCCTCCTCGGGGCTGGCGCGCAGGATGTCGACGTAGGGCTTGAGGTCGTCGACGCCGAGGCCCTCCAGGAGGTCCGCGGTCTGCGCCGGGTGGCGGAAGCCGCACAGGCCGTCGAAGGGGGTGAGCGCGACGATGAGTTCGGGCTTGTGGTTGGCGTCCTTGTAGTTGCGGTGCCCGGCGTCGATCGGGACGCCGCGCCGCTCCTCGTCGGCGAAGCCCTCCGCGGCCTGCGTCAGGTCGGGGTGGACCTGGAGGGAGAGCGGGGAGCCGGCGGCGAGCAGTTTGAGCAGGAAGGGCAGCCGGGGGCCGAAGGCGCGGACGGTGTCGGCGCCCAGTTCGGTCTCGGGGGCGGCGTCGATGACCTCTGCCAGGGAGACGGGGCCGGTGCCGCGGTCGATGCGGGAGGGGGCGCCGGGGTGGGCGCCCATCCACATCTCGGCCTGGGGTTCGCCGGTCGGCGCGGTGCCCAGGAGCTCCGGGAGCGCGGTGGCGGAGCCCCAGGCGTAGGGGCGCACGGTGTTGGCGAGGCGGTCCATGGGTCGGCTGCTTCCTGACAGGGGGACGTGCTGTGGTGCTACGGGCCCGCGGGCGCGGGCCGGCCGTCAAAGGTCACTCGGTCCCGGCGAGCGCCAGGTAAACGGCGGCGAAATCCACGATGGCCAGTAGCTCAGCGGCCTTCTCCAGGTCGCTTCCGGTGTCGGCCTCCAGCTCGCTGACGGCGGTGTCGCGCTCCTCGGCGAGGGCCTGGGCGGCGCGGGTGGCGGACAGCGGGCCGGGCTCGCCGTCGCGCAGCAGCACGACCCTGGCGTGCAGTGCGGCGGGCTGCTCGACGCGGTCGCGGAAGAAGTCGTCCGGGTCGGCGCCGGCGGCCAGGGCGCCGGCCAGCAGGGCGCGGTGGGTGCCGAGGGCTTCGGGCAGCTCGGCGGCGAGGGCGGGGCGGCCGGCCAGCCCGGCGAGTTCGGTGGCGAAATGCCGGCCGACGGCGCCGGCGACGGTGCCTTCGGTCCAGATCAGGGGGAGCGCGTCGGCGAGGTCGGCGGCCAGGGTCTTGCCGGGGTTGGTGTAGGTGGGGATGGCCGGGCCGCAGCGTTCGGCGAGCTGGTCGAGGCGGTCGGCGAGTGCGGACAGTGCCTCGGGCGGGGCCTTGAGCAGGCCGATCCGGTCGGCGAGCGCGAGCAGCGGGATGAGTACCGACCAGAGGGTGCCGGGGGCGGCGGGCGGGGCGCCCTCGACGTCGAACTCGGCGTCGTAGGGGGTGGTCGCCAGGGGGACGGCGAGGCCGCGGGCCTGGGTGACGGCTTCGGCGAGCGGGCCGCCGGCCGGGGTGACGGCGACGACGGCGCAGCCGCGGCGGGCCGCCTGCTCGACCAGCTCGGCGAGGCCGGGGTCGGCGGCGTCCGGGCCGGGGAGCAGCAGCAGGTCCAGGGGGCCGGCCCAGCCGGGGAGCGTCCAGCGCAGTGCGCCGGGCAGCGGGGCGACGCCGGTGGGCTGGATGTGGGTGACGGGGCAGTTGCCGCCGCCGAGTGCCCTGAGGAGGTCCGCCACACCGGCCGCGGCGGGGCCGGGGCCGGCGACGAGGACGGCGCGGGGCCGCCCGTCGGGGGTCAGCTCGGGGATGCCGGACTCGGCGGCGCTGCGGGCGGCGGTGCGGACCCGGGCGCCGGATTCGGCGACGCCGCGCAGCAGGCCGAAGCGGTCGGCTCCGGCCAGCGCGTCAGGGGTGTCGAGGAGTGACTCGTCGAGCATGGTGGGCGCGGCCTCCGATTCGCCGGGTCGGGCGGGGGTGTGCCGGGCGGTGCCGGGCGGACCGGCGGTGCCCGGTCAGGCGGGGCGGCGGGCCTCGTCGACGAGGAGTACGGGGATGCCGTCCCGGACGGGGTAGGCGAGGCCGCAGTCGCCGGAGGTGCAGCGCAGCTCGGGGTCGGCGGCGGGGCCGGAGGAGTCTCCGGTCCGGTCCTGGAGCGGGGCGTGACATGCCGGGCAGGCAAGGATCTGGATCAAGCTGGCTTCGACCGGCATGGAGACTGCTCCTTCGGGGCGGTTGCGGCGTGGCCAGCGTACCGCCGTACGGGGTGCGGGGGCCTGCTCGGCGGGGATTCGGGGTGGTGCGCGGGGGTGCGGGCGGCAGGGACGGCGCCGCCGCCCGCCCCCTCGGTGGCGGGTCAGCCGCGGATGATCGCCAGGGCCTCGTCGCGGACCCGGTCGGTGGTGGCGGCGTCGCGGGCCTCGACGTTCAGCCGCAGCAGCGGCTCGGTGTTCGAGGCACGGACGTTGAACCACCAGTCACCGCCGGTGACCGTCAGTCCGTCCAGCTCGTCGAGGGTGACGCCGTCACGGCCCTCGTAGGCGGCCCTGATCGCGGCGAGCCGGCCCGTCTGGTCGTCGACGGTGCTGTTGATCTCGCCGGAGCCCGCGTACCGGTCGTACTCCGCGACCAGCCGCGACAGCGGACCGTCCTGCCCGCCGAGGGCCGCCAGGACGTGCATCGCGGCGAGCATCCCGGTGTCGGCGTTCCAGAAATCGCGGAAGTAGTAGTGCGCGGAGTGCTCGCCGCCGAAGATGGCGCCGGTCCTCGCCATCTCCTCCTTGATGAACGAGTGCCCCACACGGGTCCGCACCGGTGTGCCGCCGCTCTCCTTGACGACCTCCGGCACCGACCAGGAGGTGATCAGGTTGTGGATGACCGTGCCGCCGGGGTGCTTGCCCAGCTCGCGCGCGGCGACCAGGGCGGTGATCGCGGACGGGGAGACCGGGTCGCCGTTCTCGTCGACGACGAAACAGCGGTCCGCGTCCCCGTCGAAGGCGAGGCCGAGGTCCGCGCCGGTCTCCCGGACCCGCGCCTGGAGGTCGACGATGTTCTTCGCATCCAGCGGATTGGCCTCGTGGTTGGGGAACGAGCCGTCCAACTCGAAGTACATCGCGTCCAGTTCGAGCGGCAGCCCCTCGAAGACCGTCGGCACGGTGTGGCCGCCCATGCCGTTGCCCGCGTCCACCACGACCTTCAGCGGACGGATACCGCTCAGGTCGACCAGGCCGCGCAGATGGTCCGCGTAGTCGCCCAGGACGTCGCGCCGGGTGACGCCGCCGGTGGCGGCGACCGGCTCCGGGGCACCCTCGTCGGACCACCGCTCCACCAGCGCCCGGATGTCGGCCAGCCCGGTGTCCTGCCCGACCGGCGCCGCACCCGCCCGGCACATCTTGATCCCGTTGTACCGGGCCGGGTTGTGCGAGGCGGTGAACATCGCGCCCGGCAGCCCCAGGGCGCCGCTGGCGAAGTACAGCTCGTCGGTCGAGCACAGACCGATCTCGGTGACATCCGCGCCACGGGCCGCGGCGCCGCGCGCGAAGGCCCGCGACAGGCCGGGCGAGGAGGGCCGCATGTCGTGTCCGATCACGATCGCGTCCGCCGCGGTGACCTCGGCGAACGCCGCACCGAACAACTCGGCCAGGGGCTCGTCCCACTGGTCGGGGACGACACCGCGTACGTCATACGCCTTCACGATCTGCGACAGATCAGTCACAGCAAGCCCTCCTGGAGAGTCCCTATGTCCTCCCAACCTACCGGGCGGTGCTGTGCGGGAGCCGGGTATCCCCGGGTACGGGCCGCCGCGGCGGGGCGGTTGTCCGGATGCGGGCGGGTGCGGTGCCGGGGAGCCGGGCCGCGGCGCTCAGGAGTCCGGTGAGCGCAGCACCCGGAGGTGGCCGCGGCGGGCGACCTCCATGGGGTGGGTGTCGCGGCCGCCGGGGGCGTGGGGGTCGCCGGCGGCGCGTTCCTGGGGGCGGGCGGCTTCGCGTACGGCGTTCGCCAGGGCTTCGAGGTCGTCGCCGCTGGGGCGGGCCGGGCCGGAGTCGAGGGCGAGGCGGACGACCTCCCAGCCGCGGGGCGCGGTCAGCCGCTCGGAGTGCTCGGCGCACAGGTCGTAGCAGTGCGGTTCGGCGTAGGTGGCGAGCGGTCCGAGCACGGCGGTCGAATCCGCATAGACGTACGTCAGCGTTGCGACGGCGGGGCGGCCGCACGCAGTGCGCGAACAGCGACGTACAGGGCTCACGACGTTGGACGGTACCGCACTCTTGAGCGGGCCGCGACGACTCTCCCCCGGCTCACCCAACCGTGTCGTCCCGCTTCGTCCGATGCGTCTGACCTGCACCCGCTCGACCTGACCTGGACCGGCAGGGCCGGGCCGGAGGGCGTGCGGTGCGGAATCCCGTCACGACTCGATGCATTTCCTGCCATTCCGGTGTCGATCTGCGATCTCATGCAGGGATGCAAACGAACACAACGCGGACAGCTCCGGTCAGCCGGCGACATGCCCCGTCTTGCCGCGCTCCCAGGTTCCCGGGGGTCCTTGACGGCTACGCTCGATCCTGATGGACAGCCCCGTACCTTCCCGACCGCCGGAGCCGCGGCTCCGGCGCCGCGACCGCCACGGCCGCGGCATGCGCGGCCCGATCGCGCCGCCCCAGGTGCCGCTGTCGGTGACCCGCGCCGAGGCCTTCGTGGATCTCGTCTACGACTCCCGGGACCGGCTCGAGCGCCGCTGGCCGCAGCTCTCCCAGGTCGACTTCCTGGTGCTGGAGGTGCCCGGTGCCGGCCCGGACGACGGGCCGGACGCGGCCGCCGGCACCGAGACCGTGCCGCTGGGCCGGATGCTGCCGGCCGCGGGCGGACATCGCGACCGGATCGTGATCTACCGGCGGCCGGTGGAGATCCGCACGAAGGGCCGCGACGAGCGGGCGCTGCTGGTCCACGAGGTGGTGGTCGAGCAGGTCGCCGAACTCCTGGGGCTGGCCCCGGAGTCGGTGGACCCGCGCTACGGCCAGGAGTGAGACCGTCGCGCGGGTCCTGGGTACGGGTCCGCGGTCAGTTGGTGAGCACCGACAGGTCCTGGCCCGCGGTCGGGACGAGGACCGAGCCGCGGTCGTCGGGCAGCGGCTGGACGGTGAACGCGGGCACCCCGCCCTGGGGGCGGGCGAGCATCCGGGCCGCGTAGACGGGGCCGCTGCCGGACTCCGGCTCCACGGTCAGCGCGTAGGTCCCCTTCAGGCCCTGGGGGCGGGGCGGCCGGACGTCGAGGCCGGTGCCGCCCTTGACCGTGTAGGTCCTGGTGACCGGGGTGCCGCCGCCGCTGCCGGCCGACGCGGTGACCTTCACCTTCGCGTCCTCGCCCTTCTGCGGCGCGACCAGCGAGAGGGTGCTGCCCCGGTCGCGGTTGTCGGCGGCGGTGGCGCGCTTCTCGACCGGCCGGGTCGCGGGGATGAACGCCATCTCCTGCTTGGCGCCCTTGCCGCGGGTGACCCGCAGCGCGGCCGTGACCGGGGCCTTGGCCTCGCCGTCGGTGGGCGTGAGCACCAGTGAGCCGGCCTCGCCCTTGGTGAGGTCCTTGAGGTCCACGGCGGTGGTCATCCCGCTCTTGAGGTGCAGGGTCTCCAGCCCGGCGGGCGTGATCAGCCCGGTGGGGGTGGCCAGTTGGACCTTCAGGTCGGCGTCGGACTCACCGGGGGCGAGGGCCACCAGCCGGACGGAGGTGGCGTCCTTCGGGATGCCGGGCAGCACCAGGCCCGGCGCCGGGTCGGCGGCCGGCGGCAGCCAGTCGCTGCCGAGCGTGCCGTCGCTCGCCTGGACGGCGGCGCCGACCCGGCCCTCCCGGGCGACGACGTGCAGCGCGGCGTTGGTGGTGGGGCTGCCGGTGAGCGTGGACAGCAGCACCGGGACCGTGGTGTGCGGCGGCACCTGGATGTCCTCACCCGACGAGCTGTCCAACGCCCCGTCCTTGCCGTGCAGTTCGAGGTCGACGACGGCCGGGGTCGCGTCGGGGTTGGTGAGGTGGACGTAGTCCTGGCGTTCGCCGGCCGTGCTGACCCCGGGGAACCAGAACGTGGTGTCGGGGGTGGTGCAGCTCAGCCCGAGGAGGCCGCGGCCCGCACCGGCGGCGACGGAGGTGGTCTGCTGCACGGTCCAGCCGGGCGCGAGGGTGCCGTCCGCTGCTCCCACCAGGGCGGGGGCGTCGGGGCTGTCGGTGGTCGTGGTGACCGGCTTGCCGGCCTCCTGGAGGGGCACGACGGGCTTGGTGTCGCGGGGGGCGACGGTCTGCCCGGCGGCGGGGTCAGCGGCGCCCTTGTCCCTGGTCTTGCCCTTGCCCTTCTTCCCCTTGCCGTCGGTGCCGTCGCCGGCGTCCCGCACGGTCCCGGCGGGCAGCAGCTGGGCGGTGCCCTTCTTGCCGTCCGCACCGGCAGCGGCGCCCTTGGGGGCGAAGGCGGTGTAGGCGGTCTCGCCGACCTCGGAGGAGGTCGGGGCCGGGCAGAGCAGCGCGGAGCGCTGGACGGGCAGGCGGCTGCCCGCGCGGGGGGCGTCGTGGCCCTCGCCGTCGGGGGCGGCCACGGCGCCGACGCCGGTGACCGCGCCCAGCGCGACGGCCACGCCGATCAGGGACATCATGGTGCGCTTCACTGCTGGTCGCTCCCGTCACGGCGCGGCTCGGGGTAGGAGCCGGAGTACCCCGGGTACTCGGTGCCGTCGTCGTAGGGCTGCTGGTGCTGCGGCCCGCCGTCGCCGTACTGCTGCTGCCCGTAGCCGTACGGGTCGTAGGCGCCCGCCTGGTAGGGGTCCGCGTACGGGTCGGCGGCCTGGTAGGGGTCGGCCGGCGGGTACGGCCGGCCGTACTGCCCGTCCTGGTACGGATCGGCGGGCACGAAGGGCTGCGGGGCGGCGGGGTGGCCCGGTGGCACGGTCCCGTCCGGTGCGCCCTGCTGGGCGGCCTGCCACTCCTCGTAGGACGGCTGCTGCGGCACCGCCGCATACGGGTCGCCGGGGGCCGCCGGCTCCTGTCCGGGGGCCGGTACGGCCGTCGGGACACCGTCCTGGTCGTGCGGCGGCTCGCCGGTGCGCGCGGCGGGGACACCGGGCTCGGGGGCGCCGGCCGCCTCGGCCTGGGCCCGCAGGCGCCGCGCCCGGCGGCCGTCGCCGGACGCCGCTGCGGCCTGCGCGGCGGCCGCGTCCTCCGGAAGGTCGTCGTCGATCTCCCGGCGGCGGCCCGGCAGCGCCAGCACCACCAGGGTGACCGCGAGCAGGCCCTGCGCCCACAGCCAGAGGGTGTGGCCGAGGGGGTTCTCGTGGGTGAGGTCGAGGGTGCCGCCGCCCGCGGGGAGCGTGAAGCCCTGGGCCCAGCCGTCGACGGTCACCGGCTTGAGCGGGGTGCCGTTGACGGTGGCCTGCCAGCCCTCGTCGGCGGTGTCCGCGAGGCGCAGCACCCGGCCGCTGTCGCCGGCGGGCACCTTGGTGTGCGCCTCGACGGGGCCGGCCGGTACGGCGACGGGGGCGGTGGCCTCGCCCGCGCTGGTGCCGTCCTTGGCCTCGCCCGGGACGATCGAGACCCGTGAGACCCGCCGGTCGACGCGCCACAGGGCGCTGCCGTCGTCCTGGCTGAGCCGGGTCAGGCCCGGGGTCGCGTCCAGCACCCGGCCCATGTCGCGCGGCGCACCGTCCCTGACCAGGACGTAGCGGACCGCGTAGCCGCCGAGCTGGTTGGTCTGGTCGGCGCCGGAGCCTGCCACGAGGTGGGCGACGATGCCGGCGAGCCGCTTGTCCTCACCCGCGGCCGCGGCCAGGTCGGCGTCGCCGAGCCGGGCGCCGGAGCCGCGGACGAGGGTGTAGCCGACATGGCCGGGCGAGCCGTCGAGGACCAGGGTGCGGGCCCGGTCCGCGGTGCCGGACTCCTCGGCGACGAACGCCGGGACCTGCTCCGGGGTGCGCCGCTCCAGCGGACCGGAGGCGCCGGTGATCATCCAGCTGACCGCGGCGTAGAGCGGGGCGAGCACGGACGCCAGCGCGATCAGCACGGCGACCGGCTGCTTCCAGCCGAAGCCGAGGCTGGCCATCCGGGTGCGGATGCCCTCGGCGCCGATCGCCGCGGCACACAGCAGCGCCAGGCCGTAGACGAGCATCGCGGGCCCGGTCCAGCCGGAGCCGTTGCCCAGCGCCGCGAGCAGCAGCCCGGCCAGCGCCACCGCCCAGGCGATGCGGGTCGCGCGCTGCCGCTCGTCGCGCAGTGTCGCGGCGAGCGCCGCCAGGACGATGCCGAGGAACAGCACCCCGCCGGCGGCCTTGGGACCGCCGGGGCTGAGCCCGATGAGGTCGAGGACGGAGGCGGAGCCGGCGCCGTAGTCGAGCCCGGCCTCCTGGAAGAAGGCGGACGGACGGCTCAGCAACGACAGCGACCAGGGCGCCAGCACCACGAACGGCACCACGGTCACGACCAGGAAGCGCAGCCCGTAGGCGAGCATCTGGTCGCGGCTGCCGTCGAGGAGGCGCAGCACCAGCAGCCCGATGCCGAGCAGCACCGCGATCGGCCAGACGACCGGGGTGAAGGCCATGGTGAAGGTGATCAGGAGGGTGTACGCCCAGGTGGCGCGCCAGCTGGGCCGGGTCCCGGCCGGGAGCCGCAGTCCGGCGGCGGCGATCCCCGCGCGGGCCATCAGGGGCAGCAGGACGGCGAGCACCGCGGTGCCCAGCCGGCCGCCCGCGAGCGCGCCGGCGGCCGCGGGCAGGAAGGCGTAGGCGATGCTGCCCCAGGCCCGCAGCAGCCGGGAGGCGACCAGCGGGCGGGAGGCGAAGTAGGCGGTGAGCCCGGCGAGCGGGACGGAGCAGACCAGCAGCAGGGTGACGGTGAAGCCGGTGGAGCCGAGGAAGAGGCTCGACACCAGGGCGACGATCGCCAGGTAGGGGGGCGCGGAGGCGCTGCCGCCGACACCGACCGCATGCCAGCTGTCGAGGTACGCCGACCACAGGTCGGAGACGCTGCCGGGTGCGGGCAGCATCGCGCCGCCGGTCAGCGCGCCGGAGCCGAGCAGTCCGCGGCAGGCGACCAGCGAGACCAGCAGCAGGACGAGGAAGAGCACCGGGGCCGGTTTGCGGGCGATCCGCTTGAGCCGGGCGAACTGCTCGACCTCCAGGAAGTCGGCGTCGTCCCCGCCGGGCCCGGACTCCACCGCGCCGTGCCGGCCGGCCGAGGCGACGTCCGGTGCGGCGCGCCCGGCGATGTTGCCGGCGACCTGTTCGGCGGTGGCCCGGACGGTCGCTCCGGGGGGTGGGAAGAGCGGCCGCAGCTCGTTCGCCTCGACCGCGGGCCGGCCTCTGCGTTTGCGTGCGGCGAGGATCTTGCCGGGCCGCAGCAGGGTGCCGAAGAGCCCGGCGAGTTCGTCGAGCGCCTGCCCCGGGACCTTGCCGACGAGGTAGGCGAGCACCCGCAGGAAGGTGCCGATCAGCAGCCGCAGCAGGACGTAGGGGAGGGTGGCGCCGCGGGTGTTGGCGAGCAGGGTGTAGACGGCGCCGGCCTTGTCGACGCGGTGCGGGTTGGCGACCGAGCGGCCGACGCAGTCGATGGGGCGGCGTTCGCGGGCGGAGGCCTCGGCGTGCCGCAGGACGGCGTCCGGCGCGACCAGGACCTGGTGGCCGGCGGCCTGGGCGCGCCAGCACAGGTCGACGTCGTCGCGCATCAGCGGCAGCCGGCGGTCGAAGCCGCCCAACTCCTCGTAGACGTCACGGCGGATGAGCATGCCGGCGGTGGAGACGGACAGCACCGTGCGCACCTGGTCGTGCTGGCCCTGGTCCTGTTCGCGGCGGTCCAGGCCGGTCCAGCGGCGGCCGGAGCGGGCGATGCTGACGCCGGCCTCCAGCAGCTGCCGGCGGTCGTACCAGCTGCGCAGCTTGGGGCCGACGATGACGGAGGAGGGGCTGGCGTCGGCGACCCGCAGCAGCTCGGCGAGCGCGTCCGGGGCCGGTGCGCAGTCGTCGTGCAGCAGCCACAGCCACTGGACCGGTTCGCCGTGCGGCAACTCCGGCATCTCGTACGCCTCGTCGCGCCAGGTGCGGGAGACCGGGTCCCAGCCGCTGGGCCGGCGCAGATACGGCAGGTCGTCGGGGGTCAGCACGGGGGCGGTGCGGACGGCCTCGTCGACGGCGGTGCCGAATCCGGAGCGGCGGGCGAGGTGCAGCACCCGCTGGTCCCCGATGGCCTCGGCGAGCAGCTGGGCGGAGTGGTCCGCGCTGCCGGTGTCGGCGCCGATGACGTTCTGCACCGGGCGCTCCTGGCCGAGCAGGCCGGTGAGCGCGTCGGGCAGCCAGCGGGCACCGTCATGGGAGACGATCACGGCGGTGACGACGTGCCGCGGGAACTCTGGGGTGGCGGCTGCATGTGAGGCGGCCTGGGCGGCCGACTGGCTGTGCACGGACATCGAGGTACGGGCCCTCCGGACCCGGGAGTTCGAAGGCCCGCGGCGAAGTCGCGCTGGCCCCGCCCCCGGAAGACACTGCGACGGACTACGAGGCGACGCGCGCGCCCGGCGGGGCGGCGGCGCATCTCGGACGGGGCCCCACACTAATGGTTCCCGCCGGTGCCCCGACCGGGTCCGTCACAGCAGTCCGCCTCCGGCGAGCAGGTCGCAGGAGGCGGGGTGTTCGCTATAGGGGGATATGGGGAGTTGAGGTGGTACGGCGGCGTGGTCCTCGGGGCCGCGCGCCGTCGGTGGGTCCGGTCGCGCTGTCATCGTCAGACGGCAGCCTTCTTGAGCCGGCGCCGCTCGCGCTCGGAAAGGCCGCCCCAAATGCCGAAGCGCTCGTCGTTGGCGAGCGCGTACTCCAGGCATTCGGACCGGACTTCGCAGGCGAGACAGACCTTCTTGGCCTCGCGGGTGGAGCCACCCTTCTCCGGGAAGAAGGACTCGGGGTCGGTCTGGGCGCACAGTGCGCGCTCCTGCCAGCCGAGCTCCTCGTCCGCCTCCTCGACCAGCAATTCCTGGAACAGCTCGGTCATGTGCGCCCCTCGTCTGTCTTTACGTCCCCGTGATCAAGCCGTGATCGATTTCGGCTGAACGACACGAGTGAAATTACAAGTGTGGTGATCCGGGCCAGTCAAGCCGAGATCTGCTATTGAGCCTCTTATTCACTCGGCAGAACCAAGCGGATGCGGAAAGTGTTCAAATCAGCAAAAACCAGGACACTTCCCTGGGCGTGCCACCCGGCACGTCCTCTTCACTCACCAAGACGCGACCAAGCGGCGTTCACGTTGCACCCCCGCGCGCCGAAGCGGGGGAGATCACAGACGGATCACGGGGCCGCAACGGCGTTTGAAGGCGCGGTTGCGGGTCGATGTCTCCGCCCCCGGCACTGCACAAACCTTTCGTCGGGCGGAGTAACCGGATGAGGTGAAAGATTTACGTCAAACCAGACATCCGGTTGACATCGCGCCGCGAACCCGGTCTCCTTGACCCCATGCCAGCGACCCTCGCGCTCCGACTGACCCGTGCCTACGGGTCGCTCTGCGCTGCGCAGGCCCGCTGTCGCTGTTCCAGCTGTCGAAGCCACTGAGCTCCAGCTTTTCCGCTCGCACCACCCCGCAGCACCCCTGCTCCGCGCCGCCGCGCCGCGCTCCCCACAGGGAGAGCCCGCGCCGCGCCGCAGCCCTCCCCCAGCCACCGCTGGGCGGGACCCCCCGCGCCACCCCAGCACTTCCGCCGAGGACCCGAAACCCATGAACAGCGACGTCCAGATCGCCGGCGACCCGCTCGCCATCCCCCACCTGCTGCCGCCCGTCCCCGCACACCCGGCCACCGTCGCCGGTTTCGCCGGGCTGGCCCGCTCGATCGCCGCCGACCGCGCCGCCTGGGCCCCGCTGGTCCGCTACGACGCCACCACCCGCTGGTACCACCGCCTCCGCACCGGGCCCGGCTATGAGGTGTGGCTGCTGAGCTGGGTGCCGGGACAGAGCAGCGGGCGGCACGACCACGGGGCGTCCTCCGGTGTGCTGACCGTCCTGGAGGGCGAGTTGACCGAGCACACCGGGGACGGACCCCGTACGCTCACGGCCGGCGCCCAGCAGGTGTTCGCCCCCGGCTACGTCCACGAGGTCGTCAACGACGCCCTGGCCCCGGCCGTCAGCCTGCACGTGTACTTCCCGGGGCTGACCGACATGCCGATGCACCCCAGCCAGACAGCGGATTCCGGCGCCACGACCGCACCTCCCGGGATGCTGGCCCCCTGATACCCACCCGTCGCCCGGCCACCGCCCCTCATGGACTCAGCCTCCGGCTGACACACTGTCTTTATGCGAATCGTGGTTCTGGCCGGCGGTATCGGCGGCGCCCGCTTTCTGCGGGGACTGAAGGCAGCGGCTCCGGACGCGGACATCACCGTCATCGGGAACACCGGCGACGACATCCATCTGTTCGGACTCAAGGTGTGCCCCGACCTCGACACCGTGATGTACACGCTCGGCGGCGGCATCAACGAGGAGCAGGGCTGGGGCCGCACCGACGAAACCTTCCGGGTGAAGGAGGAGTTGGCCGCCTACGGCGTCGGCCCCGAGTGGTTCGGGCTGGGGGACCGGGACTTCGCGACCCACATCGTGCGGACCCAGATGCTGGGCGCCGGATATCCGCTCAGCGCCGTCACCGAGGCGCTGTGCGCGCGCTGGCAGCCCGGTGTGCGGCTGCTGCCCATGTCCGACGACCGGGTCGAGACCCATGTCGCCGTCACGGAACCCGACAGCGGCTCCGCCGCGGGGGCCGGCGAGCGCAAGGCGATCCACTTCCAGGAGTACTGGGTGCGGCTGCGGGCCTCGGTGCCCGCCCACGCCGTGGTGCCGGTCGGCGCCGACCAGGCCAAGCCGGCGCCGGGCGTGCTGGAGGCCATCGGCGCGGCGGACGTGGTGCTGTTCCCGCCGTCCAACCCGGTGGTCAGCATCGGGACGATCCTGGCGGTGCCGGGCATCCGGGAGGCCATCGCGGACGCCGGGGTACCGGTGATCGGGCTCTCGCCGATCGTCGGCGACGCCCCCGTCCGCGGCATGGCCGACAAGGTGCTGGCCGCGGTGGGGGTGGAGGCGACCGCCGGGGCCGTCGCCCGCCACTACGGGCCCGGACTGCTGGACGGCTGGCTGGTCGACTCCGTCGACGCGGGGGCGGTGGCCGAGGTCGAGGCGGCCGGCATCCGCTGCCGGGCGGTACCGCTGATGATGACGGATCTGGACGCCACGGCCGCGATGGTGCGCGAGGCCCTGGAGCTGGCCGAGGAGGTCCGGGCGTGAACGACGCCGCCGGGGCGCCCGCCTACCGGGTGTGGGCGCTGCCGGGAATGCCCGAGGTGCGGCCCGGCGACGACCTCGTCAAGCTGATCGCGGCGGCGGCCACCGCCGAGGGAATGCCCCAACTCGTCGACGGTGACGTGCTGTTGGTGACCTCGAAGATCGTCAGCAAGGCCGAGGGCCGGGTGGTCGAGGCCGCCGACCGCGAGGCGGCGATCGACCAGGAGACGGTGCGCGTGGTGGCGCGCCGCGGCGCCCTGCGGATCGTGCAGAACCGGCAGGGGCTGGTGATGGCCGCGGCCGGTGTCGACGCCTCCAACACCCCTTCGGGGACGGTGCTGTTGCTGCCGGAGGACCCGGACGCCTCGGCCCGCGCGCTGCGCGCCGGCCTGCGCACCACGCTCGGCGTCGACGTCGGCGTCGTCATCAGCGACACCTTCGGCCGGCCCTGGCGCAACGGGCTGACCGATGTCGCCATCGGCGCGGCCGGGGTGCGGGTGCTGGACGATCTGCGCGGCGGCACCGACGCGTACGGCAATCCGCTCAGCGCGACGGTGGTGGCCACCGCCGACGAACTGGCCGCCGCGGGCGACCTGGTGAAGGGCAAGGCCGCCGGGCTGCCGGTCGCGGTGGTGCGGGGGCTGGCCCATGTCGTCGGGGAGACCGGCGAGCCGGGCGGCGCGCGCGCCATGGTGCGCAGCCCCGAGGACGACATGTTCCGGCTGGGCACCTCGGAGGCCGTACGGGAAGCGGTGACGGCGCGGCGTACCGTCCGTGCCTTCACCGGGGAACCGGTCGATCCGGGCGCGGTCCGGCGCGCGGTGGCGGCGGCGGTCACGGCTCCGGCGCCGCACCACACCACGCCCTGGCGGTTCGTGCTCCTGGAGTCGCCGGAGGTACGGCTGCGGCTGCTGGACGCGATGCGGGACGCCTGGATCGCGGACCTGCGCCAGGACGGCAAGTCGGAGGAGTCGGTCGCCAAGCGGATTCGGCGCGGCGATGTGCTGCGGGCCGCGCCGTATCTGGCGGTGCCGTGCATGGTGACGGACGGCGCGCACCCCTACCCCGACGCGCGGCGGAGCACGGCGGAGCGCGAGATGTTCATCGTGGCCCACGGCGCGGGCATCCAGAACTTCCTGGTCGCGCTGGCGGGCGAACGTCTCGGCTCCGCCTGGGTGTCGTCGACGATGTTCTGCCGGGAGGTGGTCCGGGACGTACTGGGGCTGCCGGAGGACTGGGAGCCCATGGGCGCGGTGGCCATCGGCCGTCCGGCGGCGGCCCCGCCGGAGCGGCCGGCACGGAACGCGGACGACTTCGTCGTCGTGCGCTGACCGGCGCCCGCGCCGGTCACAGCCGGGCGATGTCCCCCACCGGGAAGCGCGGGGCGCGGCGCGGCGGGACGCGGCCGGACAGCAGGATCAGCCGGGCGGCGCGGTGCCGCTGGCCCTCGTAGGGCGCGAGGAGTTCGAGCATCTCCTCGTCCGTGGTGCCGCGCCGTCCGGTGAGCGCATAGCCGATGATCTTCGGCAGATGCAGATCGCCGACCGTGATCGCGTCCGGGGCGCCGAGGGTGCGCTGCAGGGTCTCCGCGGCGGTCCAGGGGCCGATGCCGGGCAGCGCCGTGAGCCGCCGGGTGGCGTCCGCGAGGTCCATCCGCGCGGCCTCCTCCATCCGGCGGGCGGCCCGCACGGCGCGCAGGATCGCCGACGAGCGCTTGGCGTCGACGCCCGCGCGGTGCCACTCCCAGGAGGGGATCAGCGCCCAGCCGCGCGGCTCCGGCATCACCCGCATCCGCTCCCAGGGGCCGGGGGCGGGCTCGCCGTGCCGCTGGAGCAGCAGGCGCCAGGCGCGGTAGGCCTCGTCGCTGGTGACCTTCTGCTCCAGGACGGAGGGGATCAGCGACTCCAGGACCAGGCCGGTGCGCGCGAGCCGGACGCCGGGGTGACGGCGGCGGGCCTCATGGACGATGCGGTGCCGGGCGGTCAGCCGCGCCGGGTCGTCGGACTCCCCCAGCAGCTCGGGCAGACGCTCCAGCAGCCAGTCGGCGCCCGGCCCCCAGGCCTCGGCCTCGATCCGGCCGGCGGCCGGGCGGGCCGCGATACGGAGCGTGCCGGGCCCCTCGGGGGTACGGCAGGCCCGCCAGAACTCGCCGCCGCGCACCGCGAACGCGGGGTCACCGGGGCCGCGCTGCAGCACACCCAGCGTGCGGTGCAGATCGAGCGGGCCGGGCGGGTCCCAGGTGCGGGCGGGCATGCGGCCAGGTTAGGCGATGGGGGGTGACAGCGGGGCGGGCCGGAGGGGAGGGGCTGTGGGGGTGGGCCGTAGAGGGCCGTGGGGGTGGGCCGTAGGGGGTGGGCGAACAGATCCCGTAGGGGAGGCGAGGGCCCCCTCGGGGGCCACAACGCGGTGGTGCGGGGCGGCATTCCCGCGGTGGTGCGAGAGGTCTGGCTGCCGGGGTGGCGGCAGGCATGGCCGCCGTGGTGGCCGGGAGGCATGACGGCGGGGGGACCGGGAGGCATGGCGGCGGGGGGGACCGGGAGGCATGGCCGCCACGGCGCGCCCCCGGAGGGGCCGGACGCCGCCTGCTGGCTACCGGCCACTACCTACCGGGCCACCGGCCAACTCACCGCCTACCGCCCACCGGCCCACCCACCCCCGCCTACTGGTCCGACGAGAAGCGGACCGAGCCGGCCGGGAGTTCGGCGTCGCACCAGATGCGGATGCCGTCGCGCAGCTCGTTGTCGGCGCCGATCCGTGCGCCGTCGCCGATGACCGCGCCGTCCAGGACCGTACGGGCCCCGATGTGGGCCCCGGCGCCGATCAGCGAGTCACGGATGCGGGCGCCCGGCTCGACGACCGCGCCGTCGAGGACGGCGCTGCCGTCGATCTCGGCACCGGCGCCGATGACGGTGCGCGGGCCGACGACGGTGCCGCCGGTGAGCTTGGCGTCGGTGGCGACGTCGGCGGTCTCCAGGACCAGGCGCTCGCCGCGGCGGCCGGGCACCGCCGGGGACGGGGCGCGGCCGAGGACCAGGTCGGCGGAGCCGCGGACGAAGGCCTGTGGGGTGCCGAGGTCGAGCCAGTAGGTGGAGTCGACCATGCCCTGGAGGTGGGCGCCGTCGGCGAGCAGGCCGGGGAAGGTCTCGCGTTCCACGGAGACCGGGCGGCCGGCCGGGATGGTGTCGATGACCGACCGGTTGAAGACGTAGGCCCCGGCGTTGATCTGGTCGGTGACGATCTCCTCGGGGGTCTGCGGCTTCTCCAGGAAGGCGGTGACCCGGCCGGTGTCGTCCGTGGGGACCAGGCCGAAGGCGCGCGGGTCCTCGACGCGGGTCAGGTGCAGGGAGACATCGGCGCCGGAGGTGCGGTGGGTGCCGACGAGGGCGGCGATGTCGAGGCCGGTGAGGATGTCACCGTTGAAGATCAGTACCGGGTCGTCGGGGGCGGAGTGCAGCCGCGCGGCGACGTTGCGGATGGCGCCGCCGGTGCCCAGCGGCTCCTGCTCGGTGACGTACTCCAGATGCAGGCCGAACGCCGAACCGTCGCCGAAATACGGCTCGAAGACCTCGGCGAGGTAGGAGGTGGCGAGCACGATGTGCTCGACGCCGGCCGCCCGGGCGCGGGCCAGTTGGTGGGTGAGGAACGGCACACCCGCCGCCGGGACCATCGGCTTGGGCGTATGCACCGTCAGCGGGCGCAGCCGGGTGCCCTTGCCGCCGACCAGGAGGATCGCTTCAGTCACTGAGACCTCTGTTCGCTTCTCCGCCCGCTGGGCCCCTGCTGCCCGAGCGCGGGCGGGGAGGGAGCAGCGGTGCGGCTCTCGTCGTCGACCACAGCCCGGCGGCTGCACATACGACGCTCACGGTGTCTTCTCTGCTTCCTGCTGGGGTCGGCCGATCGGCCGACCAGTGTAGGCAGACGGGCTCCGGAGCTCCCCCGGTGGTGGGGCGCTCCGGTGCCGTTCAGGCCACGGGAGGAGCGCGGGGCGGGACGGCGGGCGTCGTGGTGGCTGGGGCGTGCGGACGAGGGAACGGATGAATGGTTTCTGCAGCCTGCACCGTGACAGACCCGAGCAAACCCGGAACGTGCCGTCATGTCAGGCCGGAAGCGGATCAGCGGCCCTGGAGTGCGGCCGCGGCGAGGCGGGTGGCGGCGAGCTTCTCGTAGAGGTGGACGCCGGGGCAGTCGGTGGTGAAGCCGTCCCGGTGGCCGGAGATGACGTGCAGGGGGACCTTCGTTCCCTTGGGGAAGCGGTTTCCGCCGCCGGACAGCAGCTGGATGGTGGCGCGCGGGTCGACGCTGTGGAGGCCGAGCTTCCAGGCCGTCAGACGGGCGATGGCGTCGACGGCGGGCTGGGGCGGCTCGTCGTCGGTGAAGGTGCCGAGGACGGCGATGCCGGTGCTGTCGGTGTTGAAGCCGAGGGTGTGGGCGCCCATGACGGGCTTGGCGACGCCGCCGGCGCGGCCCTCGTAGACCGTGCCGCACTTGTCGATGAGGAAGTTGTAGCCGATGTCGCGCCAGTGGTTGCTCTTGACGTGGAAGCGGTACATGGCGCGGATCAGCGAAGGGGCCTCGGCGCAGTCGTAGTTGTTGCCCGAGCCGCTGTGGTGGACGAAGGCGGCGCGGACGGTGCGGGTGTAGGTGAAGGCCTTCTCGCGCAGTTGCTCGTCGGCGCCCCAGCCGGCCCGGGTGACGATCCGCGGGCGCGGTCCGACGTAGGTCCGGCCGGGCGGTGCGCCGTCCTCGGCGGGGAGGTCGGTCTTGGCGGCGGCCTGGTCGAGGGCCGGGATCTCGGTGGCGCCGAGCGGGGCGAGCCCGGCGTTGGCGGCGGAGGCCGCGCCGGCCTCGGGGCCGAGCGGGGCGGGCGGGTCGGCGGGTGCGCCGCGGACGCCGCGCGGGGGCCGGCCGGGGTCGACGAGTTCCAGCCGCAGCCCGCCGGGGAGGGCGGCGCGGGCGCGGTTGCGGGACGCGGGGGTGATGCGCAGTTGGACGGCGTCGGAGTCGCCGACCCACAGCGGCGCGGTGCTGCCGCGGACCGTGCTGTCGCGGCGCTCGGCTGCGCCGAGGTCGGGGGCGTCGTCGTTGTGGACCTGGACGTCCTGCCAGCCGGACCAGTCGTCGCGGCCGGTGGCGCGGGTGCGGACCTGGACCCGGCCGCGCAGTTCGGCGGCGGCGTCGTCCCAGACGACGCCGAGGAGGGAGAACGGCCGTACGGTGCGGGCCGGCAGGCCGAGGGACTGGGGGACGGGCGCCGTGGCGTCCCGGGAGTCGGGGTGCGGGGCGGGTGCGCCGAGCGCCGCCACCGGCAGGGACTGGGTGCTGCCCGGCAGCTCACCGGAGTGGGCGGGGCGCGGCGCGGCGGCGGGGGCGGCACCGGCGCCGGGCGCGAGGGGCAGGGCGAGGGCGGCGCTGCACACGGCGCCGCAACAGAGTGTGAGGAAGGGGCGCATGGACAAAATCCTGGACATGGCCGGGGCGAACGCGCCAACGCTGATCTGACGGTGCATCGGCCGATCCGGTGGCTCCGGCCCGCCGGGCCCGGCCCGTCGCCGGCCGCCGCCGCGCGTACCCTGGCCGCGATGAACGCCACCGATCGCACCCCCGCCGACCTGCTGAGTTCCGCGCTCGCCGCGGACCCGGCCCGCCCGCTGGTGACCTTCTACGACGACGCCACCGGCGAGCGCGTGGAACTGTCCGTCGCGACCTTCGCCAATTGGGTGGCCAAGACCGCCAACTATCTCCAGGGCGATCTGGCCGCCGAGCCCGGCGACCGGCTCGCGCTGCTGCTGCCCGCGCACTGGCAGACCGCCGTCTGGCTGCTGGCCTGCTCGTCCGTGGGCGTGGTGGCGGAGGTGGACGGCGATCCGGCCGCCGCCGACCTCGTCGTCGCCGGGCCGGACCGGCTCGATGCGGCGCTCGCCTGTTCCGGGGAGCGGGTGGCGCTGGCGCTGCGCCCGCTGGGCGGCCGCTTCCCGCAGCCGCCGGCGGGTTTCGCGGACTACGCGGTGGAGGTGCCGGGCCAGGGCGACCGGTTCGCGCCGTTCGCGCCGGTGGACCCGGGTGCCGTGGCGCTGGCCGTCGGCGGCGAGGAGCTGACCGGGGCCGGGATCGGGGCGCGCGCGCTGGCCGACGCGGGGGCGGCGGGGCTGCCGGAGGCGCCCCGGGTGCTGTCGGGGCTGGGGTACGACACCTGGCAGGGCCTGTCGTACGGGCTGTACGGGCCGCTGGTGACCGGCGGTTCCGTGGTGCTGTGCCGGCACCTGGACCGGCTGGACGCGGCGGCCGTGGCGGGCCGGGAGGACAGTGAGAAGACCACGTTCCGGGCGCCGCCGGCGCACTGAGGGTGCCGCGCTCCCCCGTCCGGCGGACCGGACGGGCCCCGGGGCGGGCCGGTACGTCCTTTTCGGGCCAGGATCTTGAGTACGTACAACCATGCGCGGGTTTCGTCCGTCTCTTGTTCCGTCCGGGCCCTGCGTGCGGGCGCGACGCCGACTCCGTGAGGGATGGACGCACACGTGACCGAGACCCCCGAGCCCCCCAGGTTCGCCGGCTGGGGCGCACGCCCGGCCGGGGGGCCGGGAGCGGACGGGCCGGGGCCGCCGCGCATCCCGCCGTACCGGTGGCACTGGCGCCGCTGGGCCGCGCTCGGGATCACCGGTTTCGTGCTGGCCGGGGCGGGGACGGGCTGGGCGGTGTACGCCAAGCTCAACGGCAACATCCACACCGACAGCGCCACCGAGCGGGAGCTGCGGAAGTGGGAGTCCGAGCGGCCGCCGGCGGGCCCGCCGAACGCCGAGAACGTGCTGCTGATCGGCTCCGACAGCCGGAACGGCGGCAACGGCAGATACGGCCACAGCCGCGGCCAGCGGTCGGACACCACGATGCTGCTGCACCTCGCGGCGGACCGGAAGAGCGCCACCGCGGTGAGCATCCCGCGCGATCTGATGGTCGAGGTGCCGCACTGCAAGCGCCCGGACGGCACGGAGACCGCACCGCGGCCGGGCCAGTTCAACGGGGCGTTCGCGGCGGGCGGCCCGGCCTGCACGATCCGCACGGTCGAGAAGCTGACCGGCATCCGCGTCGACCACTACATGATCATCGATTTCGTCGGCTTCACGAAGATGGTGGACGCGGTGGACGGCGTCGAGGTCTGTCTGCCGCGGCCGGTCCACGATCCCGAGGCGGATCTCACCCTGCCCGCCGGCCGGCAGACCCTGCACGGTGAGGCGGCGCTCGGTTACGTACGGGCACGAAAGAGCCTGGGCAACGGCAGCGATACGCAGCGCATGGAGAGGCAACAACGATTTCTTGGCGCACTCGTGAAGAAAGTGCAGAGCAATGGTGTCCTGCTCAATCCGACCCGGCTGTATCCGGTGCTGGATGCCGCGACGAGTTCACTGACCACGGACACCGAGCTGGCTTCCCTCAGGGGGCTGTACGAATTGGTGCGCAGCGCGCGCCGCATTCCCACCGGGCAGGTCCAGTTCATGACCGTGCCACGGCGGGAGTACCGCCTGGACCCCAATCGCGATGAGCTGCTGCAGCCGGACGCCGGGCGGCTCTTCGCGCAGCTGCACAAGGATCTTCCGGTGACCGTGCGGCCCCCGCGCGACGCCGGGGAGGAACCGGTCCGCACCGGAAACGGATCGTCGGACGACCGGCCGGACGAACCGTCGGCGCCCCCGCCGAGTTCGGGCCCGACCTTTCCCGGGACGACGGCGGAACGCGGGATCTGCGAATAAAGATGCCGCAAAACAAGCCGACGACTCGAAGGGATTGGGCGGATTGCCCAGTTGTAGGTAAGTGGAATTTGTCACGAGCGTCGCGGGGCGCTGAACTGGGCGGATAGTGTGAGCGATCCGGTCGCTCGACCAAGCGACCGATGAACCGAGTAATGCACGATCGACCTACCGAGCGCCTTGAGGGGATGGCGCCGCGTGGCACCGACGGAGGACTCAAGGCACCGTGGACGCGCAAGGCCGTGGGCGGGCGGGCGACAACAACGTCGATCCCGCCGATCAGTGGGTGTTCGATCCGGACACCGGCAACTACGAACTGCGGCTTGACCCTGCCGGTCAAGCCGCCGCTCGGCCCTCCGACCGCACTGCGGCCGGCAGACGCGCCGCCCGTAAGCGGGACGCCGCGGTCGGCGACACCGACACCCGGCCGCTGCCGACCCAGCGTGGGCGGCGGGACGAGGACGGCGGGGACGGCGACGGCGGGCCGGCGGCCGGCGGCCGGGCCGCGCGCCGGGCGGCCGCGAGCCGCACGGCGACGGCGAACGCTGCCGAGGCGGGCCCGGCGAGCCGCCGCAAGCGCAAGCCGCAGAAGTCGGGGAAGAAGCGGGCGCTGCACTGGACCGCCGGTGTGGTGGGCTTCGTGCTCGTCGCCGGCTGCGGCGCCGCGTACTTCGTGTACCAGCAGCTCGACGGCAACATCAACAAGGTCGATGTCGGCGTGGAGAACGACGCGGTGTCCGACGGCCCGGTGAACCTCCTGATCATCGGCACCGACTCGCGTTCCGGGAAGGGCAACGCGGGATACGGCGACGCCGGGAGCGTGGGCCACGCGGACACCACGATCCTGATGCACATCTCCAAGGACCGGACGAACGCCACCGCGATGAGCATCCCGCGCGACATGATCACGGACATCCCCAACTGCCCGACGAAGCAGAAGGACGGCTCGACGAAGAACATCCCCGGTGAGCACGGGGTGCGCTTCAACACCAGCCTGGGCCAGGAGAGCCGGGACCCCGGCTGCACCTGGCGGACCGTCGAGAAGATGACCGGCCTGAAGATCAACCACTTCATGATGGCCGACTTCAACGCGGTCAAGGAGCTGTCCAACGCGGTGGACGGCGTCGAGGTGTGCGCGGCCAAGGACATCAACGACCCCAAGTCGCACCTGAAGTTGAAGGCCGGCCGGCACACCGTCAAGGGTGAGCAGGCGCTGGCGTTCGTCCGTACCCGGCACACCGTCGGCTTCGGCAGTGACCTCAGCCGTATCGAGCTGCAGCAGCAGTTCCTCAGCTCGCTGATCCGCAAGCTGAAGTCCAGCGCCTTCAGCAGCCCCGGCAAGCTCTACGACGTCAGCCAGGCGGCGACCAAGGCGCTCACCGTCGACACCGGTATCGGCACCGCGAGCAAGCTGCTGGACTTCGGCACCGACCTGAAGAAGGTCGACATCGACAAGGTCACCTTCGCGACCGTGCCGGTGCTGGACAACCCGGACGACCCGGCCACCGTCATCATGGACAAGGCCAAGGCGGACCCGCTGTTCGCGATGGTGCGGGCGGACCACACCCTGGCCAAGGGCAAGAAGGGCAAGAAGAAGTCCGGCCCGGCCAAGAAGGCTCCGGCCGAGCGGGTACGGGTCGACGTCACCAACGGCGGCGGGCCGATCGGCTCGGCCCAGGAGACCGTGGACTGGCTGCAGAACACCAAGGCCGCCAAGCTCGCCACCAACGCCGGCAACGCGCCGGCGAAGCTGGCCGCCACCCGCCTCGAGTACGCGCCCAACCAGGCCGACCAGGCCGCCACCCTGGCCGACTGGATGGGGCTGCCCAAGAGCGCGCTGAAGAAGTCCGGGAAGGACGCCGGGGACCGCGAGCCGATGAAGCTCGTCCTCGGCAAGGACTTCAAGGCGCCGGGTTCGCCGATCGAGGCACCGACCGAAACCCCGGACGGGGTCCAGAACGTCAATGCAGATGACAAGAACATCTGCGCAAAGTGAATTGAGCGGGAAACGGCCGCCCCGCCGAGGCGCCGAGCGCACCACCGGGACAACGGGGAGAGGGCCGTATGGGGCAGAGCAGTGTGCGGGGAGACCGGTCGCGTCGGAGACGCACGCCCGAAGGGCGGGAACCGGAACGGGACGGCAGCCTCTACGAGGACAAGGGGCTGCCCCCGGACGCGCCCGGCTGGACGCCTCCGGAAGGCGTCGCCGTGCCCTCCGCGGACGGGGCCGGCGACGCTGACGTGCCCGCCGACGGCGGGCACCCCACCGACGGGAAGCCGCGCCGCAAGGGCCGCAAGGCGCTGCGCTGGACCGCCCTCACCGTCGCCGTCCTGATAGCGGGCGGCGCCGGTGCCGGGTACTGGTACTACGAGCACCTCAACGCCAACCTCCGCAAGGCCCCGCGGTCCCTGGGCGGCGACGGCCTGAAGAAGCCGGACCCCAACGCCTTCGGACAGAGCCCGCTGAACATCCTGCTGCTGGGCTCCGACGGCCGGAACAACGCCAAGAACATCGAACTCGGCGGCGCCCGGCAGGACGCGGACCGCAAGCCGCTCGCCGACGTGCAGATGCTGGTGCACGTCTCGGCGGACCGCAGCAACATGTCGGTGATCTCCATCCCGCGGGACACCCGGGTGACGATCCCCCGCTGCACCGACCCGAAGACCCACGAGGTCTTCCCGCAGACCTCCGCGGCCATCAACCAGTCGCTCCAGCACGGCGGTCCGGGCTGCACCCTCGCCACCTGGCAGGAGCTGACCGGCATCTACGTCGACCACTTCATGATGGTCGACTTCGGCGGTGTGGTGGACATGGCCGACGCCATCGGCGGTGTCCCGGTGTGCGTCGACAACAACGTCTACTCGCACGACAGCAAGGGCCACGGCAGCGGACTGCGGCTGAAGAAGGGCACCCACTCCGTCAAGGGCGTCCAGGCCCTCCAGTGGCTGCGCACCCGCTACGGCTTCGAGGACAACACCGACATCGGCCGGGCCAAGGCCCAGCACATGTACATGAACTCGATGGTCCGCCAGCTGAAGGCCGGCACCAAGCTCTCCGACCCGGGCCAGCTGCGTGACCTGGCGGAGGCCGCGACCAAGGCGCTGACCGTCGACGACGGCCTCGACACCGTCAAGAAGCTCTACGACCTCGGCGGCGACCTCAGCCGGGTGCCGACCAAGCGCATCACGATGGTCACCATGCCCTGGCAGTACAGCCCCGACGAGTCGTATGTCATGCCCAAGCCCGGCGACGCGGAGGCGACCTTCGGGCTGCTGCGCAACGACACCGCGCTGGACGGCAAGGACCGGAAGAAGAAGCCCACTCCGGCTCCCAAGCCGTCAACTCCCAAGGACCAGCTGAAGGTCGTGGTGCAGAACGGCACCAACAGCACGGTCAACGGCCCGGTCTCCGGCCGCGCGTCGGCCGTCCAGCAGCAGCTGGCCGGCCTGGGCTACGCGGCGGCCGGCACCGACCCCGCGCTCACCACGCAGGCCGACACCACGCTCACGTACCGGGACAAGGAGCGGCGGGGCGACGCCCTGGCGCTGGCGAAGGCGCTCGGACTGCCCAAGAGCGCGGTCCGGGAGTCGAGTTCGGCCACCGGGATGCGGCTGGTGGTCGGCAACGACTGGCGCACCGGTACGGCGTACCCGGAGCAGGGTGACGAGAAGGGCGCGGACAAGGCCCCGGACAGCGCGGACGCGCTCAACGGCGAGGACACCAAGGCCTGCATGAAGGTGAATCCGTCGTACACCTTCTAGGCGGGACGGGGGCGCGGGGCGGGTGTTGCTTGTCTTTCCCGGCGGGCGTTGCTCGTTTTCGGGGCGGGCGCCGCTCGTCTTCAGGCAGGGCGCCGCTCGTCTTCGGGGGGGGGGCGCCGCTCGTTGCTTTCCCAGGTGGTTTTTCCCCGCCGCCCACCCCCCTTCGGGGGGTGGGCGGGTGTAGAGGGGAGGTTCCCGCAACGACGCGGCGGTGCCAGGGCGTGGACGAGGCCGTGGACCAGGCGGTGAGCGCCCCTCGCCACCGCCCCCGGGAGCGGGCCGGCGGCCCGGCTACTCGGCGCCCGCCGCCGCGCTCAGGACCGCCGGGCGGCGGCTGGCGATGACCTTCCTGGCGAGGGAGCGGGGGCTGGTCAGGAAGCCCGTGCCCCAGGCCATGTGCATGGTCGCCAGGGCGAGGGGGATCTGTGCGCGGGCCTTGAGCGACAGGCCCTTGCCGGCCGGCACCGAGCCCGCGGTGATGGCGGCGAGGTAGCCGGCCGGGACGACCAGGCCCCACGGGGTGACGGCCGCACCGATCACCAGGCCCGCCGCGATGGCGCACACCGCGGTCGGCGGCGCGAGGTAGCGCAGGTTGATCGAACCGGCGTGGTAGCGGGCGACGACATGGCGCCACTTGCCGTAGTCCTTGTACTGCTTGGCCAGCGCCTTGATGCTCGGCCGCGGGCGGTACTGCACCCGCAGCTCGGGCGAGAACCAGATCTGCCCGCCGGCCTCCCGGATGCGGAAGTTCAGCTCCCAGTCCTGGGCGCGGATGAACTCCTCGTTGTAGCCGCCCTGCTGCTCCAGCGCCTCGCGCCGGAACACCCCGAGGTAGACGGTCTCGGCGGGGCCGGCCTGCCCGCCGGTGTGGAAGGCGGCGTTGCCCACGCCGATCTTGGACGTCATCGCGGCGGCGACCGCGTCCTCCCAGGCGTTCTCGCCCTCGGCGTGCATGATCCCGCCGACGTTCGCCGCGCCGGTCTCCTCCAGGAGGCGCACCGCGGTGGCGATGTAGTTCGCCGAGAGCATGCCGTGGCCGTCGACGCGCACCACGATGGGGTGCCGGGACGCCTTGATCGCGGCGTTCAGCGCGGCGGGGGTGCGGCCGGTGGGGTTGGGCACGGTGTGCACCCGGGCGTCCTCGGCGACGAGCTCGGCGGCGATCTCGTCCGTACGGTCCGCGGACGGGCCGAGGGCGATCACCACCTCCATCTCACCGGCGTACTCCTGCTCCAGGATGTGCCGGACCGAATTGCGCAGGTGTCGTTCCTCATTGAGCACCGGCATGATCACGGAGACGGCCGGGGGCTGCTGCTGCGGCATGGTTCCTCGGGGGGACGGCCCGTGGCGGAGCCGCCAGCGGCGGCAGCGCCCGCCGGGAGACTGCAGAATCGCGCCTCACGTTACCGCGAATGGGCGACGCCTCCGGACGCAGCCGGGTGGCCGGGCGCCGGGTGCCCGGCGTGTGACGCTGTGCAGCCGATCGTATCGACCTACGGTGCCCTCGTCGGATTGATCGCCGTTTCTCCCCTTTTCCTGCCCCGCTCCCCCGCCGGGCCCCGAGTACGCCCGTCCAGCCGCGGAGGTGTCCCCCGTGACCGCGCCGTTCCGCTCCTCCCGTCCGGCCCGGCGCCGGGCCGCCCGGCCCGGTGTGCGCCGGCGCCCGCCGGGCCCGCGCTGGGGGGTGCGGATCGGCGCCGTCGCGTCCGTGCTGCTGCTGGCCGCGAGCGGTGTCGGGCACGCCGTGGTCACCGGCGTGGAGAGCGGCATCGGCCGGGTGGACGCCTTCAAGGGCATGAGCAACCGGCCCGGGGGCGGCGACGGGCTGAACTTCCTGGTCGTGGGCACGGACGGGCGGGACCGGCTCACCGCGGCGGAGAAGCAGAAGTACCACCTGGGCGGCGCGCCCTGTCACTGCACGGACACCCTCATGCTGGTGCACCTCTCCGCCGACCGGGACCGCGCCAGCGTGATCAGCCTGCCCCGCGACTCCTACGCGGAGGTTCCCGCGCACCGGGACGCCGTCACCGGCCGGCAGCGCGCCAAGCACCCCATCAAGCTGAACGCGGCCTACGCCGAGGGCGGCCCCAGCCTCACCGTGCGGACCGTCGAGCACATGACGGGGGTGCACATCGACCACTACCTGGAGGTCGACTTCACCAGCTTCATGCGCAGCGTGGACGCGGTCGGCGGGGTGGAGATCTGCACCGTGCGGCCGCTGCGCGACAGCTTCACCGGACTGAATCTGCCGGTCGGCAGGTCGCGGCTCAACGGCGGCCAGGCGCTCCAGTACGTGCGTGCGCGGCATGTGGACGGCTCCGCGGACCTCGGCCGGATGCAGCGCCAGCAGCGCTTCCTGGCCGCCCTCATCCACAAGATCACCTCCTCCGGAGTGCTGATGAACCCCATCCGCTTCAGGGACGTCGCCGACACGATGCTCCGGTCCGTACGGGCCGACTCCGGCTTCGGGGCCAACGACCTGGTCGACCTCGGGCAGGCGATGCGCGGCTTCACCCCGTCGTCCTCGGAGTTCACGTCCGTGCCGCTGGGCGATGTGGCCCAGCCGGTGCCGGGCGTCGGCTCGACGGTGCGCTGGGACCCGGTGCAGGCGCCGAAGCTCTTCCGGGCGATCCGCGAGGACCGGCCGATCGCCGTGCCCCGGGACCGGGAGGAGCCGCGGGCCAGGGTGGTGGACATCCCGCCGGGCCAGGTCCAGGTGCGGGTCGACAACGGCAGCGGCCGGGCCGGGCAGGCCGCGACGGTGGCCGGCGAGCTGCGCGCCACCGGCTTCGCGACCACCGGCGCCCCCGGCAACTCCGCGCTCGGCGCGGTGCCCCGCACGGTGATCGTCTACGACCCGCGCTGGGACCGCTCGGCCCGCTCGCTGGCCGCCGCGCTGCCGGGCGCGGAGCTGCGTCCGGCGGCCGGGCGGGGGCCGGAGATGCAGGTGACGGTCGGCCGGAACCACGCCGGGGTGCAGCGGGTACGGGCCGAGGAGCCGCCGCAGAAGCCTGGCCGGATCTCGGCGATCACCGGGGACGAGGCGGTGTGCCCATGAGCGAGCGCAGCACGGGGGTCCTCCGGGCCGGCTGCCGGGGAGTCGCCGGCGGACGGTGCGCGTCTGGCGCGGGCGGGGCCGGGCGGAGCGGGGCGGCGGCATGAGCGTCCCCGCGCCCCGCCGCACCCTGCCCGGACCGCCCGCGCGCCGTACGGACGCCCGCGGCCGCGCCCGCCGGGTCACGGTGGCCACCGCCGCGCTGTTCCTGGTCGCGGTCACCGTCGCCGCGGCGCCGCCGGCACCCCCCGCGCCGACCGGCTGCGGGGAGCTGGTGAACGGCCAGCTGTGTCTGCAGGGGCCGGTGGGGGCCGACGGGATGTACACCGCGACCTACCGGCGGCACGGGCCGGCGGCCGGTCCCGACGAGATCATCGTGCGGCTCGGATACCAGCGCAAGAACGACCGGATCACCGCCTTCCCCGGCTGGTTCGGCACCCGGCGGACCCAGGGCGGCGCCGTCGCGCTGAGCGGCCGGGTGGAGATGCTCGCGGACGAGTGCATCCGGGGCGTCATGGAGCGCGGGGAGACGTTCTACGTCACGAAATGGAGCTGCAGCTGATGTCCGGGACGCCCGGGAAGTTCGCGATGTCCTGAAAGGGGCGCACTGTGTGGCAGGTTGTGCTGGGCATCACCCCCGCGACGGTGGCGCTCTTCCTGGTCCTGGCGCTGGGGGCGGCGGCGGCGCTCGCCCTGTGGACGGCGCTCGTCCCCGACAGCGGCGCCCCGCGCACCACGGCCCGCGTACTGCTGGGCGGCTGGCTGCTGCTGCTCCTGCTGGCGACGCTCGCGCCCAGCCAGCCGGTCGGCTCCGGGGACGCGACGGTGTGGTGGCGGCCCGGTGAGGGGCTGTTCGACCTGGGCGCCCAGCTGGAGCCCGGGGAGCTGGCGATGCTGGTGCGGCGGCAGATCGCCAACGCGGCGCTGTTCGTGCCCGCACCGCTGCTGCTGCGGTTCGCCGCGCCGCGCACCTCGGCCGCCGGCACCTTCCTCATGGGCGTGGGCCTGTGCCTGGCCATCGAGACGGCGCAGCTGCTGATGCGGGCCGGGCGGATCGCCGATGTCGACGATGTGATCTGCGCGGCGGCCGGCACCGTGATCGGTACGGGGCTGGCGCTGGCCGCGCAGCGCGGGGTGGCCGCTATGCGTCGTCGAGGCCTTCCGCGGCGCGCCGTTCGCGCAGCTCCATGATCGCGCGGCGCCGGGCGAGGCGGTGCGTCCGGCGGATCTGCGCCTCCTGGTAGCGGCGCTTGTCCCGCTCGGTCTCGGGGAGCACCTGCGGCACCCGGCGCGGCCTGCCCTGTTCGTCGACGGCGGCGAAGACGAGGTAGGCGGAGCCGACCTGCTGGGCCGGGGTCGACTCGTTCCAGCGCTCGGCCAGGACCCGTACGCCGACCTCCATGGAGGAGCGGCCGGTCCAGTTGACCTGGGCGCGGACGTGCACGAGGTCGCCGATGCGGACGGGTTCGAGGAAGACCATCTCGTCCATGGAGGCGGTGACGGCCGGGCCGCCGGAGTGGCGTCCGGCCACCGCGCCCGCGGCATCGTCGACGAGCTTCATGATCACGCCGCCGTGCACCGTTCCCAGAAGGTTCGTGTCGCCGGCCGTCATGATGTGGCTGAGCGTGATGCGGGACACGGAAGTGGGCTTGCCCACCGCCTCGTCCTCGGGGGTGTCGGTGACGAGTTCGGTCATGCGGTCCAGCCTAAGTGGCACCTGTGGAGCACCCCGTCCACGTGGATCGTGAGACTGGTCTCGCCGTTCGCGCAGGTCTGTGACACAGGTCTCACCGCCCCCGCCGGAATCCATCCGGAATGGTTGCTTCCATTCGTGCAGGTCGGAATGGTCATGTCCGCTTGTGGTATGCGCCGGAAGGGCGCCGTGGCTTTGCATCAGCTCTGCAACAGCACTGGCCCGATCCCGCACCCGCTCTATGGAGCACCCCACCGCGGGAGGCACACTTCCCCGTATGAATGAGTGGCCCAACGGCGACCAGAACGGCAACCGGTACGGATACGGCAGCGGCGGCTCCGAGCCGGAGGGTGCGCGCTCCATGCCCCAGGTACGGCGCGACGCAGGCCCCGGCTATCAGCGGAACGAGCCGCCGATGCCGGCGTCGATGTCCCCGCGCAGGGGTGCGACCGTCCCGCCGCAGCAGTCCCAGGGCTACGAGGACTCCTACGACGACGGCTACAACACCGGCCAGGTCTACGGCGGTGGCCGGGGCGGCGGCGGCCGCCACGACGACGGCTACGGCGCGGGCGGCGGCCGGCCGCGCCCCCGCTGGGGCAAGCGGATCAAGTGGACGGTCATCACCCTGGTCGCCGTACTGGCGGTGACCTCGGTCGCCACCTACTTCTGGGCCGACGGCAAGCTCCGCCGCAAGGTCGACCTGAGCAAGGCCATCGACCGTCCGGAGACCGGCGACGGCACGAACTACCTGATCGTCGGCTCGGACAGCCGTGAGGGCATGACCGCCGCGCAGAAGCGCAAGCTGCACACCGGCTCCGCCGAGGGCAAGCGCACCGACTCGATGATGATCCTGCACGACGGCAGCAACGGCCCGACGCTGATATCCCTGCCGCGCGACTCGGACGTGGAGATACCCACCTACATCGGCTCGGACTCCGGCAAGAAGTACCCGGGCACCGGACGGCACACCAAGCTCAACGCGGCCTACGCCGAGGACGGCCCGGAGCTGCTGGTGCGCACCGTCGAGTACAACACCAAGCTGCACATCGACCACTACGTCGAGATCGGCTTCGCCGGCTTCGCCAACATCGTGGACGCCATCGGCGGCGTCGAGATGGACCTCCCCAAGGCGATCAAGGACAGGGACTCCGGCGCCGACTTCCCGGCCGGCAAGCAGACCCTCAACGGCCAGCAGGCGCTCGCCTACGTCCGCACCCGGCACGCCTTCGCCCAGCAGGACCTGGACCGTACGAAGAACCAGCAGAAGTTCCTGGCGACGCTGGCGAGCCAGACCGCCACCCCCGGAACGGTCCTCAACCCCTTCAAGCTCTACCCGACGATGAGCGCCGGCCTGGACACGCTCGTCGTCGACAAGGACATGAGCCTGTGGAGCCTGGGCGAGATGTTCTTCGCGATGAAGGGCGTCACCGGCGGCGAGGGCAAGTCCATGAACATGCCGGTCTCCGGCAGCAACGGCGGCAACCTGGTCTGGGACAAGGCCAAGCTCCGGCAGCTGGTGCAGCAGCTCAACAACGACGAGAAGGTCACGGTCAGCAGCAGCTGACCGCACGCACGAAGGGCCCCGGACCGCCGCTGCGGTCCGGGGCCCTCTGCCGTCCGTACGGGCTTACTGCGGCAGGTTGCGGGCCATCACGATCCGCTGGACCTGGTTGGTGCCCTCGTAGATCTGCGTGATCTTGGCGTCGCGCATCATCCGCTCGACCGGGTAGTCACGGGTGTAGCCGTAGCCGCCGAGCAGCTGGACGGCGTCCGTGGTGATCTCCATGGCCGCGTCCGAGGCGTAGCACTTGGCCGCCGCGCCGAAGAACGTCAGGTCCTCGCCCTTGCCGCCGGCCGATATCCGCTCGGAGCGGGCGGCCGCTGCGTAGGTGAGCTGGCGGGCCGCCTCCACCTTCATGGCCATGTCGGCGAGCATGAACTGGACGCCCTGGAAGTCACCGATCGGCTTGCCGAACTGCTTGCGCTCCTGGACGTAGCCCTTGGCGTAGTCCAGGGCGCCCTGGGCGATGCCGAGCGCCTGGGCCGCGATGGTGATGCGGGTGTGGTCCAGGGTCTTCATGGCGGTGGCGAAGCCGGTGCCCTCCGCGCCGATCATGCGGTCGGCGGGAATCCGGACGTTGTCGAGGTAGACCTCGCGGGTCGGGGAGCCCTTGATGCCGAGCTTCTTCTCCGGGGCACCGAAGGAGACACCCTCGTCGCCCTTCTCGACGACGAACGCCGAGATGCCCTTGGAGCGCTTCTCGGGGTCGGTGACGGCCATCACCGTGTAGTACTCGCTGACACCGGCGTTGGTGATCCAGCGCTTGACGCCGTTGAGGACGTAGTGGTCGCCGTCGCGGACGGCCTTGGTCTTCATGCCCGCCGCGTCCGAACCGGCGTCCGGCTCGCTCAGGCAGTACGAGAACATCGCGTCGCCCTTGGCCAGCGGGCCCAGGTACTTCGCCTTCAGCTCCTCGGAGCCGGAGAGGATCACCGGCAGCGAGCCGAGCTTGTTGACCGCCGGGATGAGGGAGGACGACGCACAGACGCGGGCGACCTCCTCGATCACGATGACGGTCGCCAGCGCGTCCGCACCGGCCCCGCCGTAGGCCTCCGGTACGTGGACGGCGTGCAGGTCGTTGGCGACCAGCGCGTCGAGCGCCTCCTGCGGGAAGCGGGCCTCCTCGTCCACCGCGGCCGCGAACGGCGCGATCTTCGCCTCGGCGAGCGAGCGCACCGACTCGCGGAGCATGTCGTGCTCCTCGGATGGCCGGTACAGATCGAAATCAGCGGTTCCCGCCAAGGTTTCTCACTCCCCTGTGAGCTGACTACCAATGTGCTAACTACCGTTAAGTAACCCCGTTACCTCTCCGGATTCTAGGCGCCGATCCCAGCCGCGGATACGTGAGGTTGCCGACAGTTACACCGGCACCGCCCGCACAGCTGGGGCGGTCATTCCCCTCCCGACTATGCTCGGCCAGCGCCGTTTTCTCCATGCCCGCCCGTCACCTGCCCCCCGCCCCTCAACGCCGGCACTTCGCGCCGCACCGCCTGTTTGGAGCGTCCATGCCCCTCAAGATCACCGTGATCGGCACCGGCTACCTCGGCGCCACCCACGCCGCGGCCATGGCCGAGCTGGGCTTCGAGGTGCTGGGGCTCGATGTGGTCCCCGAGAAGATCGAGATGCTGCAGCGGGGCGAGGTCCCGATGTACGAGCCCGGTCTGGAGGACCTGCTGCGCCGCCATGTCGCCGGGATCGAGGGATCGAGCGGCCGGCTGCGCTTCACCACCTCCTACGAGGAGGCCGGGGCCTTCGGCGACGTCCACTTCGTCTGCGTGAACACCCCGCAGAAGCACGGCGAGTACGCCTGCGACATGAGCTACGTGGACAGCGCCTTCGACGCGCTGGCGCCGCATCTGACCCGGCCCACGCTGGTGGTCGGCAAGTCGACGGTGCCGGTGGGCAGCGCGGCCCGGCTCGCCCGGCGGCTGGCCGGTGCCGCCCCCGCGGGCGAGGCCGCCGAGCTGGCCTGGAACCCGGAGTTCCTGCGCGAGGGCTTCGCCGTCAAGGACACCCTGCACCCGGACCGCATCGTGGTGGGCGTGGCCGGCGAGCGGGGCGAGGAGCTGCTGCGCGAGGTGTACGCCACCCCGATCGCCGAGGGCTCCCCCTTCATCGTCATGGACTACCCGACGTCCGAACTGGTGAAGACCTCCGCCAACTCCTTCCTGGCCACGAAGATCTCCTTCATCAACGCGATGGCGGAGGTCTGCGAGGCGGCCGACGGCGATGTGGTGAAGCTCGCCGAGGCCATCGGGCACGACGAGCGGATCGGCAAGAAGTTCCTGCGGGCCGGCATCGGCTTCGGCGGCGGCTGCCTGCCCAAGGACCTGCGGGCCTTCATGGCGCGCGCCGGCGAACTGGGCGCCGACCAGGCCCTGACCTTCCTCCGCGAGATCGACTCGATCAACATGCGGCGCCGCGGCCACATGGTCGAGCTGGCCCGCGACGCGGTCGGCGGCGGCTTCCTCGGCAAGCGCGTCGCCGTCCTGGGCGCGACCTTCAAGCCGGACTCGGACGACGTCCGCGACTCCCCCGCCCTCAACGTCGCCGGCCAGATCCACCTGCAGGGCGGCCAGGTCACGGTCTACGACCCCAAGGGCATGGAGAACGCCCGGCGGCTCTTCCCGACGCTGGCCTACGCGGACAGCGCGCTGGAGGCGGTGCGCGGCGCGGACGCGGTGCTGCATCTGACGGAGTGGCGCGAGTTCCGCGAGCTGGACCCGGCCGCCCTGGGTGAGGTGGTCGCCGAGCGCCGCATCCTGGACGGCCGCAACGCCCTGGACCCGGCGCTGTGGCGCAAGGCCGGCTGGACCTACCGCGCACTGGGCCGCCCGCAGGCGTAGCCCCCGCTACCCGGACTCGGACCTGCCGCGCCTGGCGCGGTAGGTCCGCATCTTCGCCCGGCTGCCGCAGACCGCCATGGTGCACCAGCGGCTGCGGCCGGCCGGGCTCCTGTCGTAGAAGACCCAGCGGCAGTCGTGCGCCTCGCACGCCTTGAGCCGGACCCAGGTCCCGTCGGCGACGGCGGCCGCGATCCCCGCGGCGATCCGGGCGGTGAACTGCGCGACGGCGCCGAGCCCCGGAGCCGGGCGCAGTGCGGCGCCGCCGTCGGGCGCCATGGCCAGGACGAGCGGCGCGGCCGCCAGCAGCCGGTCCAGCGTCCGGGCCGCTTCCGCGGGTACGGCGGTCCCGGCGGTGTGCGCCAGACAGACCTCCCGGAGCGCCTCCCGCAGCTCCCCGAGCGCCGCCGACTCCCCCCGCCCCGGGGCGGGTTCCGTCACACCCTGCGCACACAGAAAGGCGCCGGGACCGCCGTCGGCGGTCAGCGCGTCCTCGCCGGTCTCGACATCGAGGGTGTTGACCAGATCCTGCACCGCCCGCAGGGATTCCGGCGCCGTTCGGGAAGTCACCCTTGCCACGTTACCGACATCCCGCCATCATGCGGTAACGAGGTTACTGGTTGAAGCCATGAGGAGGTAACGCCATGGGCCTGATCAAGCTCGGTGTCGTCGCACTGGACTGCCCCGACCCCCGGGCGCTCGCCAACTTCTACGCCGAGATGCTCGACTGGCAGGTCACCGGAGGCGACGACGAGTGGATCGAGATCGCCGGCCCCACCGGCCGCACGCTGGCCTTCCAGGGGGTCGCCGACTACCGCCCGCCGCGGTGGCCCGGCCAGGACGTGCCGCAGCAGCTGCATCTCGACTTCGACGTCTCCCGCGCGGACATCGACGAGGCCGAACGAAAGATCCTCGCCCTCGGCGCGGAGCTCGTCCAACGGGACGAGGGACTCCGCGACTTCCGCGTGTACCTGGACCCGGCGGGGCATCCGTTCTGTCTTTGCCTCAAGTAACCGTTCCGGCTGCGATTTGCTTTCGGCCCACGTTTTCGGCTTTCCCGCCGTGGTGGCTCGCGCCGTTTCGGGTCCGCTGCGCGGGGCGTGGGTGCGGGTGATGTTTGTTGCTGCCTGCGCCGTGGCGCCTGCGGCGGGCGGGTGGGTGTCGGGTGCGGTGACGGGCCTCCGGGGCAGGGTTTCCGGACTGCTTCGCTTTACGTCCGGAAACCCTGCC
>NZ_JBSFJF010000058.1:0-44318 GCF_053597915.1 Streptomyces sp. NPDC001219
CCGCTGCGCCGTCCGCGTGATCCGCCCCAACGGCGACAACACCCGCCCCGCCATCGCATAACCAAAAGCGAACGCCACCACCGTCAAACCCAGCAGAGCCAGCAGGGAGCGGTTGAGGAGGCTGTTGAGAGCCACCGCCCGCTGGTGCTGGAGACAGTTGTTGACGGCCTCCTGGAGCAGCTGTCCGGACGTCTGGGTGGGCAGGTCACAGATGTCGCTGGTCGACTCGAACTTGCCGCCGAGGATCTTCAGCGGCAGCGCGCTGCCGTCGTGCAGCGCGTCCGCGGCCAGCATGTAGATGATCGTGAGCAGCACGATGCCGGCCATCAGGAACATGCCGCCGTACAGCAGCGTCAGCCGTATCCGGATGGTGGGGCGCAGCCACGGGAAGGGCCGGACGTTGACCGGCCGGGGGTCCCAGGTGGGCTTGGGCGGGGCGGACGGCGGCGGACCGGCCGTCCTGGAGAACGAGGGCAGGGAGGGCATCGCAGTCAGATCCGGTATCCCGAGCCGGGGACGGTGACGATCACCGCGGGCTCGCCGAGCTTGCGCCGGAGGGTCATGACCGTGACCCGCACGACGTTGGTGAACGGGTCGGTGTTCTCGTCCCAGGCCTTCTCCAGGAGCTGCTCGGCCGAGACGACCGTGCCCTCGCTGCGCATCAGGACCTCCAGCACCGCGAACTCCTTCGGTGCGAGCTGGACCTCCTTGCCGTCGCGGAAGACCTCGCGCCGGTTGGGGTCGAGCTTGATGCCGGCCCGCTCCAGGACGGGCGGCAGCGCGACGGTCGTACGGCGCCCCAGGGCGCGCACCCGCGCGGTCAGCTCGGTGAAGGCGAACGGCTTCGGAAGGTAGTCGTCCGCTCCGATCTCCAGGCCCTCGACACGGTCGCTGACGTCACCGGAGGCGGTGAGCATCAGGACGCGGGTCGGCATCCCCAGTTCGACGATCTTGCGGCAGACGTCGTCACCGTGGACGACCGGGAGGTCACGGTCGAGCACGACGACGTCGTAGTCGTTGACCGCGATCCGTTCCAGGGCGGCAGCGCCGTCGTAGACCACGTCGACCGCCATGGCCTCCCGGCGCAGTCCGGTGGCCACCGCATCGGCGAGCAGCTGCTCGTCCTCGACGACGAGAACACGCACGTCGCTAGTCCTTCCTCAGGGCCCTCACGGGCAGGCACAACACTGTCTGAAAACTCTTCCATCCTGCCCCGAAGAGCAGTAAACCGGCGGTAAGAGGGGTGCGGGGCCGGCGGTGGACGGGCCGGGAGCCCGACGCACAGGATTCCTGGGCGGGTTGAGGTTTCCCTGCGGTGGCGGGTGGGGAGGACGACTGCACACCCGCGATCACGCCCTGTTTTTCCGGCTACTTGCCATGCACTCATCCATCGCAGGGACCACGCCGTGATCGACCCACCCGTCGGCACACCCCCGTGCCCACCGACCCACGACGAGGGGGCGCACATGGACGCGTTCACCGCAGGCATTCTGCAGCGCATAGAGAACACCGAAGCCGATCTGGACCGGGCCCGCGCTGCGGGCGATGACTTCCTCGCCGAGGTCGAACAGGCGGAGCTGGAGGATCTCCAGCGCCTGGCGACCGAGCACGGCGTGCGTCTCGGAGCGGTCACCAGCGCCTGACCGCTCCAAGACGCACGACGACAGCGCCCCGGCGCCCGGAAAAGGGTGCCGGGGCGCTGTCATGCCCGGACGGGGGTCCGGTCAGCCGCGCCAGGCGCCTAGCTCGTCCAGCAGCGGCTGGAGCTGCGCGAAGACGCCCGGGGAGGCGGCGAGGACCAGCTCTCCGGAGACCGCCCGGCCGGGGCGTCCTCCGGTCAGCGCACCGGCCTCGCGGGCGATCAGGTCGCCGGCCGCCATGTCCCAGGGGTTCAGACCGCGCTCGTAGTAGGCGTCGAGCCGGCCGCAGGCCACATCGCACAGGTCGATCGCGGCCGAGCCGCCGCGCCGGATGTCGCGGACCTGCGGCAGCAGGGTGCGCAGCACCTCGGCCTGGGCGGCCCGGCGCTCGGCCTGGTAGGAGAAGCCGGTGCCGAGCAGCGCCTGGGAGAGCGGCGGTGCGGGCCGGTGCCGGACGGGCTCGCCGTTGTTGAACGCGCCACGGCCCAGCACCGCGTGGTAGGTCTCCTGGCGCATCGGGGCGGCGACGACCCCGACGACCACCTCGCCGTCCTTCTCGGCTGCGATGGACACGGACCAGGACGGCAGGCCGTAGAGGTAGTTGACGGTGCCGTCGACGGGGTCGACGACCCAGCGGACGCCGCTGGTGCCGTCGGTACTGGCGCCCTCCTCCCCCAGGAAGCCGTCGTCAGGACGGCGCTCCCCGAGGAAGCCGGTGATCAGCTTCTCGGAGGCGATGTCCATCTCGGTGACGACGTCGATGGGGCTGGACTTGGTGGCGGCCACACCGAGGTCGGCGGGCCGCCCGTCGCGCAGCAGAGTCCCGGCGCGGCGGGCGGCCTCCAGGGCCAGGTCGAGCAGTTCGTCGTAGAGCGCTTCGGTGGGCGCCGGGTCGCTCTGCGGGGCGTCGGGGTGCTGCGGATCGGGCACGTTGCTCCTTGCTCGGAGGGGCGGTGGTCGGGCGGCGTACGGGCTAAGCGGGGGCCTCGGCGACCGGGCCCCGCCAGTCGGCGCCGGCGGCGGCCGGGCGCGGCGCCCGCGCGGGGCAGCAGCCGACCGGGCACAGGTCGTGGCTCGCGCCGAGGGCGCCCAGGGCGCAGCGTTCCGGGCTGCCGCCCCGTTCGGCCGCCGCGCGCTCCAGGAGGAGGTCGCGGACGGCCGCGGCGAACCGGGGGTCGGCGCCCACGGTGGCCGACCTGGCGACCGGCAGTCCCAGTTCGGCGGCCTTGGCGGTGGCCTCGGTGTCGAGGTCGTACTTGACCTCCATGTGGTCGGAGACGAAGCCGATGGGGGCCATGACGACGGCCGGGACACCGGCGGCGTGCCGCTCCTCCAGGTGGTCGCAGATGTCCGGCTCCAGCCAGGGGATGTGCGGGGCGCCGCTGCGCGACTGGTAGACGAGCCGCCAGGGGTGGTCCACACCGGTCTCCGCGCGGACGGCGTCCGCGATCACCCTGGCCACGTCCAGGTGCTGGGCCACATAGGCGCCGCCCTCGCCGTCCCGGGTGTGGTCACCGGGGGTGCCGGAGGTGTCGGCGGCGGCGGTGGGGATGGAGTGGGTGGTGAAGGCGAGGTGGGCACCGTCCCGCACGTCCTGGGGCAGGGCGGCGAGGGAGGCCAGCACCCCGTCGACCATGGGGCGGACGAAGCCGGGGTGGTTGAAGTAGTGCCGCAGTTTGTCGACCCGCGGCACCGGCAGGCCCTCGGCGCGCAGGGCGGCGAGCGCGTCGGCGAGGTTCTCGCGGTACTGCCGGCAGCCCGAGTACGAGGCGTAGGCGCTGGTCGCCAGGACGGCGATCCGGCGGTGGCCGTCCTGGACCATGGTGCGCAGGGTGTCGGTCAGGTAGGGCGCCCAGTTGCGGTTGCCCCAGTAGACCGGCAGGTCCAGACCGTGTGCGGCGAAGTCGCTGCGCAGCGCGTCCAGCAGCTCCCTGTTCTGCGCGTTGATGGGGCTGACGCCACCGAACAGGAAGTAGTGCTGCCCCACCTCCTTGAGACGCTCGCGGGGGATGCCGCGGCCGCGGGTGACGTTCTCCAGGAACGGGACGACGTCGTCGGGGCCTTCGGGGCCGCCGAACGACAGCAGCAGGAGGGCGTCATAGGGGCTGGGATCGTGCTGTTCGGGCATGCCATCGATCCTGCCACCCTTCCCACGGGGGTGGAGGGCAGGTCCCGGCTCCGGCCGGGGCCGTCGGCTGCGGGGACGGTCCGGAAATCCGGACGCGGCCGGGGGCTGACCGCCCGTAAGCTGTACCGGCCACAGACATCCCTTACCGATCTTCGGTTCCTCACCGGCGGAGCATCCCCGTTGCCCAGTCCCTACCGCGCCATCTTCGGCCGCCCCGGCACCATGTCGTTCTCCGCCGCCGGACTGCTGGGCCGGATGCCCCTGTCGATGATGGGCATCGGCATCGTCACGATGGTCTCGCAGCTGACCGGCCGTTACGGCCTGGCGGGTGCGCTGTCGGCGGCCCTGGCGCTGTCCGCCGCGGTCCTCGGCCCGCAGATCTCCCGGCTGGTGGACCGGCACGGCCAGAGCCGGGTGCTGCGCCCGGCCACCCTGGTGTCGGTCACCGCGGTCGCCGGTCTGCTGCTGAGCGCACAGCAGGGCTGGCCGGACTGGACCCTGTTCGTCTTCGCGGCCTGTGCGGGGTGTGTGCCGAGCGTCGGTTCGATGATCCGGGCGCGCTGGGCGGAGATCTACCGGGGTTCCCCGCGTGAGCTGCACACCGCGTACTCGTGGGAGTCGATCGTCGACGAGATGTGCTTCATCGTCGGGCCGATCCTGTCCATCGGGCTGTCCACCGCGTGGTTCCCGGAGGCCGGTCCGCTGCTGGCCGCCGGTTTTCTGGCCGCCGGGGTCTTCTGGCTGACGGCGCAACGGGCGACGGAACCGGTGCCGCATCCGCGGGAGCAGCACACGCGGGGGTCGGCGCTGCGCTCACGGGGGCTGCAGGTGCTGGTGGTGACGTTCGTGGCGACCGGCGCGATCTTCGGGGCGATCGACGTGGTGACCGTGGCCTTCGCCGAGGAGACCGGGCACAAGGCCGCGGCCAGTCTGGTGCTGGCGGTCTACGCCCTCGGCTCCTGTCTGGCCGGCGCCGTCTTCGGGCTGCTGCGGCTCACGGGGCATCCGTCCCGGCGGTGGGTCGTGGGGGTCTGCGCGATGGCGGTGAGCATGGTGCCGCTGCAGCTGGTGAGTTCGGTGCCGCTGCTGGCCGTCGCGCTGTTCGTCGCGGGCCTGTCGGTCGCCCCGACGATGGTGACCACGATGGCGCTGATCGAGGAGCACGTCCCGCGGTCCCAGCTGACCGAGGGCATGACCTGGACGAGCACGGGCCTGGCGGTGGGTGTCGCGCTGGGTTCGTCGGCGGCCGGCTGGGTGGTGGACGCCGCGGGGGCCGCCCGGGGCTATCTGGTGCCGGCGGCGGCCGGTCTGCTCGCCGCACTGGTGGCGTTCGCGGGCTACCGCAGGCTCCTTCCGCGGCCCGCCGCCGCGGTGGCGGACCCGGCCGCGGCCGGCGGCCTGCCCGGCCGGGACGGACCGGTCACCGAGCGGCAGGACGAGGAGAGCGTCGCTTAGGGGCGTCCCCGGCCGCGCACGGTCCGGACCGCCCGGCCCGGTACGCGATTCCGAACGGGCGCCGCCCGCCGAGAAGTTACCGGCGGTACGAGATTTCCGGGAGGCGGCCGGTTCCAGCCACTTCCGCGCCCATGTGATTCCCGTCACCCCACCCGGAAGTCGCGTCGGCGACTGGCATCATGCGCTCACACCAACGGCGGCCGCACGCGGCCGGCCCGTGCGGAGGGAGGGGACGTCACCATGGCAGTCAGCAACGCCGTCGGCGGCTCGGGAGGGCGTGCCCCGACCACCGGACCCTGGCGCAACTGGGCGGGCAACGTCACCGTGCGCCCCGCCCGGAGCGTGGCACCGGCGAGCACCGAGGAGCTGGCGGCCGCGGTCCGCGCCGCCGCCGCGGACGGGCTGAGCGTCAAGGCGGTCGGCACCGGCCACTCCTTCACCCCGGCCGCCGCCACCGACGGGCTGCTGATCCGCCCCGAGCGGCTGACCGGAATCCGTGCGGTGGACCGCGCGGCCGGGACGGTGACGGTGGCGGCAGGGACGCCGCTCAGGCACCTCAACGAGACGCTGGCCGCGCACGGGCTGTCGCTGACCAACATGGGCGACATCATGGAGCAGACCGTCTCCGGGGCGGCCGCGACCGGCACCCACGGGACGGGCCGCGACTCGGCGTCGATCGCCGCCCAGATCACCGCCCTCGAACTGGTCACCGCCGACGGCTCGGTCCTGACCTGTTCCGCCGGGGAGAACCCGGAGGTCTTCTCCGCGGCGCGGCTCGGCCTGGGCGCCCTCGGCGTGATCAGCGAACTCACCTTCGCCGTGGAACCGGAGTTCCTGCTGACCGCCCGCGAGGAGCCGATGCCCTTCGACGAGGTGACCGCCCGGTTCGACGAGCTGGTCGCCGAGAACGAGCACTTCGAGTTCTACTGGTTCCCGCACACCGGCAGCTGCAACACCAAGCGCAACAACCGCAGCCAGGGCCCGGCGGCACCCCCAGGGAAGGTCAGCAGCTGGATCGAGGACGAGCTGCTGTCCAACGGGGTCTTCCAGCTCGCCTGCTCCGCCGGCCGGGCGGTGCCGGCCGCCATACCGGGCATCGCCAGGATCTCCAGCCGCGCGCTGTCGGCCCGTACGTACACCGACATCCCCTACAAGGTGTTCACCTCGCCGCGGCGGGTGCGGTTCGTGGAGATGGAGTACGCGCTGCCCCGGGCGGCCGCGGTCGCGGCGCTGGGAGAGCTGAGGGCGCTGGTGGAGCGCTCCGACTTCAAGGTCAGCTTCCCGGTGGAGGTGCGCACCGCGCCGGCCGACGACATTCCGCTGTCCACCGCCTCGGGCCGGGACACCGTGTACCTCGCCGTGCACATGTACCGGGGAACGCCGTACCAGGCGTATTTCGCGGCCGTCGAGCGGATCATGACCGCGCACGAGGGGCGTCCGCACTGGGGGAAGCTGCACACCCGCGACGCCGCCTCGCTCGCCGACGTCTATCCGCGGTTCGGTGAGTTCACCGCGGTGCGCGACCGGCTGGACCCTGAGCGCCGGTTCGCCAATCCGTATCTGCGGCGGGTGCTGGGGGACTGACCGGCGACGGCCGCGTCCCGGTGCCCGTGGAGGGGCACCGGGACGCGGCCGCATCGGGGCCACCGGCCTGACGGTCCGTCCGGGGAGACGGCCGCCGGGTCAGGAGGCCTCGGGGGCCGGGGTCTCCTTGCCGGATTCCTGCTGACCCTGCTGGTCCCCCTGGTCCTGGCCGCCGGTCGACGCGTCACCGTCGCCGGTACCGCCGTCGCCGGTGGACTCGTCCGGGGACGACTCCGGGGACGGGGACGTGTGGGGGTCCGGCGAGGTCTTGCCGCCGTCGGACGGGTCCGGGGAGGGCGGCGGGGAACCGCCGTCCGCTCCCTTACCGGTGCCGGGGTCGTCCGACGAGCCGCGGCCCGGGTCCGGCTCACCGTTGTGGCCGTGGCGCCCGCGGTCCTCCTCGGACCCCGAGCCGGGCGACCGCGGCGTACTGGGCTGCTGCCGGCTCCCACCACCGGTATGGGTGATGTTGCTCAGCGTGGTGCCCTTCTGCCCGCTCGATGTCTGCCCGGTGGCCAGTTCGGTCACGGTGACCACGCCCATGGCGAGCACGAAGACGGCGAGCGCCCCGAGCGCCGGCCGCTTCCAGCCGCGCAGCCGGGTGCCGTACGTCGCGGTGCCGATCTCCTCGGGCACTGCGGCCGGGCGGGCGGCCGTCCCTCCCGGCGCCGTGGGCCGCGCGTCGAGGCGCGGCACCAGCTGCGTCCGGTCGGCGGGCCGCCCCCGGCCCGTGCCGTCGGCCGAGCGCGGGGCGCCGATCGCGCCGTGTCCGGCGCGCAGCATCCGCGTCGCGTCATCGGACTCGGGGTGGGCGCTCGCCGGATCGCGGCGGCGGGCCTGCTCGGCCCGCGGGATCAGCTGGGTACGGGCCGTGTCGAGCCCGGGTGCCCTGGCGGCGACGGAGGTGACCTCGTCCTCCGTGCCCTGCTTGTCGAAGGTCGGCAGCACCAGCGTGGTGCCGGCCTGCCGGGTGTGCGGTGCGGTGGATCGAGTGCGGGAGGAGAAGCGGCGCGGCTTCGGCCGGGTGGAGACCGTGGCCTCCTTGATCTGCTCGCCGGTACGGCGGAACAGATGGTGGAATATCGAGCCGCCGGTCGTGGCCACGACACTGACCAGACCCGCGCCGATGATGGTTCCGTAGACGCCGAGCCGGCCCGCGAGGTACGCCGCGACGGCCGCGGCGAGCGCGCTGCCGGAGACCTGAGCAACGCTCAGGTCTATCCGCCTCTCCTTCTTCTTCGTGTCGGTTTCGGTTTCTTCGTCCATCTCCAACCTTTGATAGCCCCTTCGATCCATCTTGCATGGAGAAGTGACCATTCGGCGGAGCCAAAAGTTCCGATTTTGGGGAATCTGTGAAACTCGCCACCTACGTGCCAGGTAGAGAGGTCGACAAGGCGACCGAACGCCGTTGTCCGCCCAGAAGTTCGGCGGCGCGGCGGTCCACCTAAGTGGTCCAAATGGAGTACTGTGGCCAGCCCTGGCCCCGGTTCCCGTCCGGCTGCCCGGAACCCGCGGGAGGGGCCCTGAAGGCGGCACTCACCCGGGGCGCCGCCGCTCGGCACGGGGCACGGCGACAGGACAGGCGACACGGTCACTGGGCGTGGCGAACAGGTAACCGTGTCATAACGGCGTTTCAGGGCCAATCCCCGACACGCCGGGCAACTCGGCAATGTTGTGGCAGGCTGCACCCGGGCAGGCCACACTCGACTAGCGGAAGCAGCGACGCACGTGACGTCGGCAGGCACCACCCGGGAGGTCCCCATGCCCGAACTGCGTGTCGTGGCCGTCTCCAACGACGGCACACGGCTGGTGCTCAAAGCTGCGGACAGCACCGAGTACACGCTTCCGATCGACGAACGGCTGCGCGCCGCCGTCCGCAACGACCGTGCGCGCCTGGGCCAGATCGAGATCGAGGTCGAGAGCCATCTGCGCCCGCGGGACATCCAGGCGCGTATAAGAGCAGGTGCCTCCGCGGAAGAGGTCGCCCAGCTCGCCGGCATCCCCGTCGACCGGGTGCGCCGCTTCGAGGGCCCGGTGCTCGCCGAGCGTGCGTTCATGGCCGAGCGGGCCCGCAAGACCCCGGTACGGCGCCCCGGCGAGAACACCGGCCCGCAGCTCGGAGAGGCCGTCGCGGAGCGGCTGCTGCTGCGCGGCGCCGACAAGGAGAGCGTCCAGTGGGACTCCTGGCGCCGGGACGACGGCACCTGGGAGGTGCTGCTGGTCTACCGCGTCGCGACCGAACCGCACTCGGCGAGCTGGACCTACGACCCGCCGCGGCGGCTCGTCCAGGCCGTGGACGACGAGGCGCGGGCACTGATCGGCGAGAGCGACGACACACCCGAGCCGAGCTTCCCGTTCGTGCCGCGGATCGCGCGGCTGCCGCGCGACCGGCCGCTGGACCGTGCCCTGGACCGGCAGTCGCCCGAGCGCGCGGCACAGTCCGGTGGTGAGGACGACGAGCCGCGGGTCCTCGAAGAGGCCGCCTCGGGTGAGCGGGAGCGGGATTCGCTGACCAGCCTGCTGGAGGCGGTGCCGAGCTTCCGCGGCGACATGGTCGTACCGGAGAGCGCGAAGTCGCCGCAGAGCGACGAGGAGTCCGAGGACGAGGTCGAGGAGCCGCCCGCCCCGGCGGCCAGCGCGGGCGCGGGTTCCGCGTACGCCGATGTGCTGATGCCGCGCGCGGTGGCCGGGCACCGTGACCGGCTGACCGGGACGACGGACCGGCAGGCCGAGGCCGACGGCGTACGGCCCGGGCGCCGGGCCGCGGTGCCCAGTTGGGACGAGATCGTCTTCGGCACCCGGCGCAAGAAGCCGGAGTAACGGGGCGCCCGCCCCCAGCGCTTGACGCCGTCCGCCCGCCCCGGCACTTCCGGGGCGGGCGGACGGCGTCGTACACGAGCTCGTGACGGGGCCCGGCGGGGGCTCAGCCGGGCTGCGGGCCGGTGGCGACGGGTCGGGACGGGTCGGACGACCATTCGCTCCAGGAACCGACGTACAGCGCCGCGGGGATGCCGGCGACCGCGAGGGCCAGCACCTGGTGGGCGGCGGAGACCCCGGAACCGCAGTAGACACCGACCTCCGCCTCCGGGGTGGCGCCCAGCGAGGCGAACCGCTTGGCCAGGTCCGCGGCGTCACGGAAGACGGTGTCGCCCTCGACGACGTTCTCGGTCGTCGGCGCGGACACGGCGCCCGGGATGTGGCCGGCCACCCGGTCGAGGGGCTCGACCTCGCCGCGGTAGCGCTCGCCGGCCCGCGCGTCCAGCAGGACTCCGCGGCGTGCCAGGGCGGCCGCGTCGTCCGCCGTGAGCAGCGGCAGCGCGCCGGGCAGGGGGGTGAAGTCACCGGCCGGCGGCGTCGGTTGCTCGACGCTCAGGGCGCCGCCGGACGCCTGCCAGGCGGCGAGACCGCCGTCCAGCACCCGTACGTCGGGGTGCCCGGTCCAGCGCAGCAGCCACCAGGCGCGCGCGGCCGCCCAGCCCTGGCCGCCGTCGTAGACGACCACGGGGCGGTCCCCGCGGACGCCGGCGGCCCGCATGGCCGCGGCGAAGACATCGAGATCGGGGAGCGGGTGACGGCCGGCCCGGCCGGGTGGCGAGGCCAGTTCGCTGTCGAGGTCGACGTAGACCGCGCCGGGCACATGACCCGCCGCGTACTCGGGGCGGCCGGGCGGCCCGCCGAGCTGATAGCGGACGTCCAGGAGCACCGGAGGGGTGGACCGGGACAGCTCGTTCGCAAGTTCGGTAGCGGTGATGATGGCGTTCATGGGACTCATCCTTGCGTAGCAACGACTACGTACAGAAGGTGGTGCCCACCCTCCGTATGGCGCAGTTACCCCCTCTCGTCACTCCGCCGGAACGGATGGGGAAACCCTAAAACGGGCATTCTCCCTCGCGAACCCGCCATGGACGGCGCGGCCGGGGCGCACAGCAGGTCACCGGGTGCGAGCATCTGCACGGGACCCGCGCCCGTACCGCACCGGGTCAGCACCCGACGCTCCGAGGAGAGAGTGACCATGACGACCGAGGCAGCGACCCGGCGGATGCCCGGCGCGCCCTGCTGGGTGAGCCTTCTGGCCCACAGCCTGCCCACGACGCAGGAGTTCTACGGCGCGCTGTTCGGCTGGGAGTTCCGCCCGGGGCCGCAGCACTTCGGTCCGTACGCACGGGCCTTCCTCGACGGCCAGGAAGTCGCGGGGGTCGGCGAGCTGGTGCCCGACCGTGACCTCCCGGTCTCCTGGACCACGTATCTGGCCAGCGACGACGCGGATGTGACCGCCGAGCAGATCCGTTCCTGCGGTGGGACGGTGGGCGTCGGGCCGCTGGACGCCGACGACGACACGGGGCGGATGGCGATCGCGTCCGACCCGCAGGGGGCGATCTTCGGGGTCTGGCAGGGCCGGTCGATGATGGGCACCGCGTTCACCGGCGAGCCGGGCACCGCGGTGTGGAACGAACTGGTCACCCGCGACACCGAGTCCGTCAGCCCGTTCTACGAGCATGTCTTCGGCTACGAGGCGGAACCGCTGCCCGCGGACGGCTCCCCCGACACCAACGGCTTCGAGGACTACCTGACGCTGCACCTCAAGGACCGCCCGGTGGCCGGTATCCACGGTGTGGGCGGCGCGCTGCCGCGTGACCGGGGCTCCCACTGGATGACGTACTTCGCCGTCTCCGACACGGACGCGGCCGCCCGCCGGGTGACCGAGCTGGGCGGTCAGCTGCTGGACGACGCCCGGGACTCCACGCACGGCCGGCTCGCGACCGTCACCGACAGCGAGGGCGCCGTCTTCACGCTCATCCAGCGGCGACGCTGAGCGCCGGTCCCGCCGGCCGTGGTGGCAGACGAACCTCGCCGGGCGCGGTGCGGGCCCGGAGGTGCGCTCCTACCGCGCGCTGTCGACCGGCAGTACCTCCGGGGAGAGGGCGGCCGCGCGGGCCGACGCCGAGGTCTGGCGGCGGCGGTGGTGGCGCCGGCACAGCACCTCGTAGCCGACCTCGGCCGGGGGGCCGTCCGCGTCGGCGACGACATCGCCGACCACGACCTGGGCGCCCTCGACGACCATCCGGTTGCCGACCGTGCGGGCGTTGTGCGTGGCGCGGGCACCGCACCAGCACAGCGCCTCGACCTGCAACACCTCGACCCGGTCGGCCAGTTCGACCAGGCGCTGGGAGCCGGGGAAGAGCTTGCTGCGGAAGTCGGTGGTGATGCCGAAGGCGAAGACGTCCAGTTCGAGGTCGTCGACGACGCGGGCGAGCTGGTCGATCTGCTCGGGGGCGAGGAACTGGGCCTCGTCGGCGATGACGTAGTCGATCCGGCCGCCGGAGGAGAGCCGGCCGACGACATGTGCGTAGAAGTCCATGTCGTCCGCCGCCTCGACGGCCTCGGTGACCAGTCCGAGACGGGAGGAGAGCTTGCCGTGTCCGGCCCGGTCGTTGCGGCTGTAGATCATTCCCTGCAGCCCGCGGGAGGAGCGGTTGTGCTCGATCTGCAGAGCCAGTGTCGACTTGCCACAGTCCATCGTTCCGGAGAAGAACACCAGCTCGGGCATGGGAAGTTGCGGGCCTTTCGGGCTCGTGGGGGGGCGTGCGCGCTAGTGACCGTACAGGTCAGGTGCGGACTTCCAGAAGCGGCACCAGCTGCTCCACCGGGGTCATGGAGCCGTGCATCCCGACCATCTCCGACTCCCGGGGCTCTCGTTCGGTCGCGATGATCACCATGTCGTCGTGGGCGGCCGCCACCACGTCGCCGATCCGGGCACGCACCCGGTCGTCGACGTGCGGGCCGAACCACCCGGCGGCGATGGCCTCGTCACGGCTCGCCACCCACATCTGCTCACCGACCACCTCGCGCCATACGGCGAGGACATCGGCGGCCGCGCCCTGGTGGGCGTACACATGCCGGGCCCGGCCCTCGCCGCCCAACAGGCGTACGCCGGCGCGCAGTTCCCAGTCCTCGTCGAAGTCGATCCGGGACTCGGGGCCGAAGGGGATGTCGATCATGCCGTGGTCGGCGGTGACGTAGAGGGCGCTGCGCGGCGGCAGCTGCTCGGCGAGCCGCTGCGCGAGCCGGTCGACGTACATCAACTGGCCACGCCAGGCATCGGAGTCGACGCCGTAGCGGTGCCCCTTGCCGTCGACCTCGGAGTAGTACGTGTAGACCAGCGAGCGGTCGCCGGCGGCGAGCTGCTCGGCGGCGAGGTCCATCCGCTCCTCACCGGAGAGGCGGCCGTGGAAGGTGCCGCCGCTGAGCGCGACCTTGGTGAGCGGGGTGTGCTGGAAGTTGGGTGCGGAGACCTGGCAGGTGTGGACGCCGGCGGCGTCCGCGCGCTGGAAGACCGTCGGATAGGGCTGCCAGACATGGGGGTCGGTCCAGGGGGACCAGCGCAGCTGGTTCATCAGGGCGCCGGTCGCCGGGTCCTCGCAGGTGTAGCCGGGCAGACCGTGGGCGCCCGGCGGCAGGCCGGTGCCGACCGAGGCGAGGGAGGTGGCGGTGGTGGAGGGGAAGCCCGCGGTGAGGGGGCGGCCGCTGCCGTTGAACGACGTGCCCAGGAGCGAGGTGAGGAACGGCGCCTCCTCCGGGTGCGCGCGCAGCAGCTCCCAGCCGAGGCCGTCGATCAGGAAGACACAGGCCCGGTCGGCGGGGGCCAGCTCCATGGGAGCGGTGACGTCGGGTATGCCCATCCCGGCGGCGAGGGTGGGCAGCAGGTCGGCGAGTGAGGCGGTGCCGTAGCGGGGTACCGGGGCGCCGAGCGGGTCGAGCGGTTCGGGTTCCGGCCAGACGGGGGCGGCGTGGACCATCAGCGGGTGGGGGTGGCCGCGGTGGCCTCGGAGAGCGCCTGGGCGAAGGTGAGCGTCTCGCGCACCGAGTCCGGCCCGTCGCCGGCCTCGCTGACGCGCAGCGAGAGGTCGTCGGCGGTGGAGGAGCCCGTGTAGCCGTGGTCCGCCTCGCAGTTGGGGTCGCCGCAGGCGGCGGGCTCCAGGTCCAGGCGGGCGACCGCGCCCCAGCCGATGGTCAGCACGACCTCGCGGGGCAGCTGTCCCGGGGTGTACGACTCCGGGTTGGCGACCACCCGGCTGAGCACCACGGAGGAGATCCGGCCCAGCTTGACGGACTCGGTGGAGGTGGTGGCGTACGGGGACGGAGAGGTGGCGTCGGCGGCCTGCTCGTCGGTGTGGCTCACGATGAAGCGGGTGCCGGTCAGCACGAGGACCGTGACATGGCGGCGGACCTCGTTGGCGTCGAAGGTCGTCTCTTGATGGACGAGGTACGACACCACCGGCTCACCGCCGACCGCGGCCTGCACCGCCTCGGCCACGAGCGTCGGGTAATAACCGCTGCGCTCGATCGCCGCGCGCAGCCCCTGGGTCGTCGTACCGGTCTTAGCCATGGAGTCCATCTTACGGGGCGTACCGGGCCGCAAAAGCCTCAGTAGACGGGCAGCCGGCGGGGGCCGAGGTCGGTGGTGGCGGGCGGGCGGGCCAGCCGGACGGTGGCGCCCAGGACGGAGAGGCCCTGTGCGGCGACGACGACCGGTTCGAGGTCCACGCCGACGACCTCGGGGTGGTCGTCGACGAGCCGGGAGACGCGCAGCAGCAGCTCCGCCAGGGCGGCGGTGTCCACGGGCTGGGAGCCGCGCCAGCCGAACAGCAGGGGGGCGGCGCGGATCGAGCGGATCTGCTCGGCGACCTCGCGGTCGGTGGCGGGGATGAGGCGGTGGGCGATGTCGCCGAGCAGCTGGGAGGGCGCCCCGGCCAGGCCGAAGGAGAGGACGGCGCCGGCGGCGGGGTCGATGGCGGCGCGGACGACCGTGTCCACGCCGCGCGGCACCATCGACTGGACGACCGGGCGCAGTTCCTCCGGGGAGCCGAGGTAGTCGGTCAATTCGGCGTAGGTGCGGCGGAGTTCGGACTCGCCGGCGATGTCCAGGCGGACGCCGCCGAGGTCGGGGCGGTGGCGCAGATGGGGGGCGGTGGTCTTGAGGGCGACCGGGTAGCCGAGGCGGGCGGCGGCGCGGACGGCGGTGTCCGGGTCGGGCGCCGGGAGGACGGGGCGGGTGTGGATGCCGTAACGGGCGAGCAGGGCCTCGGCGTCCTGGGGCGGCACCGGGACGGAACGGCCGGTGGGGGCGTCGGGGGTGAGCCGGTCCAGGAGGCGCTCGATGTCGGCGCCGGCGGAGGCCTCCTGGATGTCGTCGTACTCGGGTACCCGGCCGGGGTCGGCGGCCTCCCGGCGCCAGGCGGCGTAGCGGACGGCCTCGGCGAGCGAGCGGACGGCGCGCTCGGCCGCGGGGTAGGCGGGGATGCGGAGGGGCTGGCGGCGGGGGCGGCGCGGGGGGTCCGCCTCGGCGTCGCGGGCCGGGGTTGTCTGGCGGGCGGCGAGGGTGGGCGGCGGACCGGTGGGGGCCGGGGGGCGCGGGAGGTGGGACGGGGCGGGTGGGGTCCGCGGGGGCGCCGGGGCCGGGTCCACGGGGTGGGGCGGCGGCTCGTTCGGGGCGGGGGCCGCGGCCCCGTCCGGCCGTGCGGGAGCCGGCGCCGCTGCCGCGAGGGTCTCCGCCAGGTCGTCCATCGCGAGGTGGACGACCGTGACCGGCTTCTCCGGGTGGGCGGTCGCCGCGGTGCGCAGGGCGTCGGCGAGCGCGACGCCCTCGCTGCCGCCCGGGGAGACGGCGGCCCCCTCCCCCACCCACGGGATGGCCGTGACGACCACCGCGTCGCAGCCGTCGGCGGACAGCGCCTCGGCGAGTGCGTCCCGGAAGTCGTCCGGGGTCGCGGCGGAGGCCAGGACGCGGGGGCGCTGCGGGCGCAGCCCCTCGGTCAGGCAGGCGTCGTAGGCCAGCAGCGCCAGCGACTCGGAGTTGCCGAGGATGGCGATCCGCGGGCCGGCCGGCAGCGGCTGGGAGGACAGCAGCAGCCCGGCGTCGATCAGTTCGGTGACGGTGTCGACGCGGATCACGCCGGCCTGGCGCATCAGGGCGGCGACGGTGCTGTCGGGCACCCGGACGGTGGGCACGGCGTGGCCGGGCGGTGCGGTGCCGTTGTGGCGGGCGCCCTTGGCGACCACCACCGGTTTGACGGCGGCGGTGCGGCGGGCGAGCCGGGCGAACTTGCGGGGGTTGCCGATGGACTCCAGGTAGAGGATCACGACGTCGGTGTCCGGGTCCTCGTACCAGTACTGGAGCAGGTCGTTGCCGGAGACGTCGGCGCGGTTGCCGGCCGAGACGAAGGCGGAGATGCCGGCGATGCCGCCGTCCCCGGGGCCCCGTGCGTGCAGTCCGCTGAGCAGGGCGATGCCGATGGCGCCGGACTGGGTGAACAGGCCGATGTGGCCGGCGCCGGGCATCTGTGGGGCGAGGGAGGCGTTGAGCCGGACGCCGGGGGCGGTGTTGATCAGGCCGAAGGCGTTGGGACCGATCAGCCGCATGCCGTACGAGCGGGCCTGGCGGAGCAGGGCGCGCTGGCGCTCCCTGCCGTCCGGGCCCGCTTCGGCGTAGCCGGAGGAGAGGACCAGGACGCCCTGGACGCCGTGCTCGCCGCAGTCGCGGATCGCGTCGGGGACGCGGTCCGCGGGGACGGCGATGACGGCGAGGTCGACCGGGTCGGTGATCTCCCGCAGGGTGCGGACGGCCGGTACGCCTTCGGGGTCCAGCTGCCGCAGGTCCTCGGGGAAGGCGTGGTTGACGGCGTGCACCCGGCCCGTGAAGCCGGAGTCCAGGAGGCTGCGCAGGGCGGTGCGGCCGACGCCGCCGGGGGTCCGGCCGGTGCCGATGACGGCGACCGAGCCCGGCGCGAGCAGCCGTTGTACGGAGCGGGCCTCGGCGCGCTGCTCACGGCCGCGCATCACGGCCATGGACTGCTCGGTCGGCTCCAGGTCGAACTCGAGGCGGACCACGCCGTCCTCGAAGGTGCGCTTGTGGGTGTAGCCGGCGTCCGTGAACACCTTGATCATCTTGGAGTTCGCGGGGAGCACTTCGGCGGCGAACCGGCGGATGCCCCGTTCGCGGGCGACGGCCGCGATGTGTTCCAGGAGGGCGGAGGCGACTCCGCGGCCCTGGTGGGCGTCCTGGACCAGGAAGGCGACCTCGGCCTGGTCGTCCTCGGGGTTCTTGGCGGGCAGGCCCTGGTCGTCGATCCGGTCGTAGCGGACGGTGGCGATGAACTCGCCGCCGACCGTGGCGGCCAGCCCGACCCGGTCGATGTAGTCGTGGTGGGTGAAGCGGCGCACATCGCGGGCGGACAGGCGCGGGTAGGGCGCGAAGAAGCGGTAGTACTTCGACTCGTCCGAGACCTGCTCGTAGAAGGAGACCAGCCGCTCGGCGTCGTCGGGGGTGATGGGGCGAATCCGTGCCGTGCCGCCGTCGCGCAGCACCACGTCTGCTTCCCAGTGGGTCGGGTACGCGTGCTCCGGCGGCGTCTGCATGCGGACAGCGTACGACCGGCCACCGACAACCGACCCGGCGCGCGTACGCTCGGGGTGCGGGGCCGGCCGGGACACCGGAGGACGTACGGCCTGCCGGGCCTCCCCCTGGGTCCCCACGCCGCACGGGCCGGGCCGAAGCGCCGGTGGACCACCTCCGGCAGCGTGAGAGACTGGTCTAGACAACTGTCACGACTGTGAAGGGCAACACCATGGCAGAGCGCCGCGTCAATGTCGGATGGGCCGAGGGCCTGCACGCCCGCCCCGCGTCGATCTTCGTCCGTGCGGCCACCGCCTCGGGCGTCCCGATGACGATCGCCAAGGCCGATGGCAACCCCGTCAACGCGGCCTCCATGCTCGCGGTCCTCGGCCTGGGCGCCCAGGGCGGCGAGGAGATCGTGCTGGCCTCCGACGCCGAGGGCGCCGAGGCGGCGCTCGACCGTCTGGCCAAGCTCGTCGCCGAGGGCCTCGAGGAGCTCCCGGAGACCGTCTGACACCGGCGGCACTTCTGCCGCATGCGACGGCCCCGCCGTGGCGACCGATCGGTTGCCATGGCGGGGCCGTTTCGCGTGGTGGCACCTGGAGGGCGCGGCGGGCGACGGGTCCGTCGTACACGGCGAGTCGGTGCAGGCACCCGGCATACGGACGCCGAATGCGCATTCCGCGAAGAGGCGCACGGAATTTCCCGGCGCAAGCACCCTTCGGAATCCGCCGGGAAATGCGCACACCCATAAGCGCGCACGACACCGACGCAAAGCGGCATCGAATTCCGCGGCACGGAGCAGAAAGGTGCCGTCACGCACCTCCGCCGCCCATTCCACGACCCGGCACTTCTTTGTGATTCTTTGTATACGGGGCGATTGTTAAGGGCGGACGCGTGCCGTGTTGACGGGCGGTTTCGTCTCCCTCACCCCGGTCCCGGCGGGGCGCCGCAGCCGGTGCACCGGAAGCGAGCGTTCGACATGAGCCGCCATCAGGGCGCGCGCCCGCTCCGCGTCCCCCCGGGCCACGGCGTCCAGCACCGCGCCGTGTTCGTCCCAGGACTCGCCGGCCCGGGGCGGCGGTTCCACCGTGTACATCCACTCGATCTTGCGCCGCAGCTGGGTCAGCAGCGCCGTCAGGCTGGGGCTGCCGGTCGCCTGGGCGAGCGTCTCGTGGAACCAGCCGTCCAGTTGGCGCAGATCCGCGGGGTTCCCATGGCGGGCCCGCTCGCGGCCGAGCCGTACCAGGCCGCGGAGCACCTTGAGGTGGGCGGGGCTGCGGCGGGCGGCCGCGCGGGCGGCGCCCAGTGGCTCCAACAGGGCGCGGATGTCGAGGAGATCGGCGGCCTCCTGCTCGGTCGGCTCGGCGACGCAGGCGCCCGCGTGGTGGCGGGTGGTGACGAAGCCCTCGGACTGCAGGGTGCGCAGTGCCTCACGGACCGGCACCCTGGAGACGCCGTAACGGGCCGCCAGGATCTCCTCGACCAGCCGGCTCCCCGGCGCCAGCGCACCGGAGACAATGTCGTCGCGAATCGCCGTGCACACCGCATGCGCGGAAATATGGCCTCGCATCTTCCGTGCCTCCGCCGTAATCCCCTGGAAACTGGAAACGCCACCGGTCGGCGGCTTTTCCGTGACTCTATTCGACCGGCACGGCTTTTCCGACGGGCCAGGGTTATTCATGGATAATATTTGGCCGGAAGTCGCGGGCGACCGGCACTATCCGGTACGGAACGCCCGGCACCGGATACGCCGGAGCCCCGGCCGTGGGGCCGGGGCTCGGGAAAGGTGCACGGCGTGCGGCCCGTAGGGGGCGCGCCAGCAGCGGGGCAGGGGTCAGACGTTGACGCCGTGCCCGCGGAGGTAGGCGACCGGGTCGATGTCCGAGCCGTAGTCGGCGCCGGTGCGGGCCTCGAAGTGCAGGTGCGGGCCGGTGACGTTGCCGGTGGCGCCGGAGAGGCCGATCTGCTCGCCGGGGGTGACCTTCTGGCCGACCGAGACACCGAGCGACGACAGGTGGCCGTACTGGGTGTACGTGCCGTCGTTCATCTTGATCACGATGTTGTTGCCGTACGAGCCGCCCCAGCCGGCCTCGACGACGGTGCCCGAGCCGACCGCGTGGACGCTGGTGCCGGAGGCGGCGTGGAAGTCGATGCCGGTGTGGCTGCCGGAGGACCACAGGCCGCTGGACGCCTTGTAGGCGGTGGAGACATAGGAGTCGCCAACGGGGGCGACGAAGGCGTTGAGGCGCTTGCGCTCCGCGTCGCGGGCCGCCCGCACCTTGGCCTCGTGGGCTGCCTTGGCCTTCTTCTTCGCGGCCTCGGCGCGCCGCTTGGCCTCGTCGGCCTGCCGCTTGGCGACGGCCTCGGCCTTCGCCTTCGCCGCGGCGACCTCGGCGTCGGCCTGCTGCGCGGCGACCCGGTTGGCCAGCTCGTCACCCAGTACGACGGCCTGCTGGAGTCCGGTGTCGTGGACGCGTGACTCGTCCGTCGCGGCCAGCGCCGGCGAGGCCACGGAGGCAACCACACCGCCGGCCGCGATGGTGGCTATGCCGGCGATGTTGCGGGTCGTCCGGACGGGACGGCTCGTGCGGCGGTGCTTCCCGGTGGCACGGATGAACGCCATGTGCTGGCTTGTCCTTTCCCTCCTTCTCGCCTACCGGGTTAGCTGACGGGTTCGGAGCAGGAAGGTCTCCTACGGCCTCCTCGGAGAGGAGCCCGATTCACCCCACGGGACGTATGGGTCCCCGGCTCCCCTGGCTCGCGCCGTACGGGGACTCGGCGATGACTGCCCGGTGCCACTGTTGTGGCGGACTTGTGACGAACAGCCGGACCGACGCTAAACGGGGCAACTTTCAATCGGCAAACAGAACCGGTTTTTTGTGCGGGATGCCACAAGAACGGGAGCACCGACGGAGATAAACCGGACATACGGCGGCTCCCGTGACACTCGTGCGTCACGGGAGCCGCCTCGTCGACATGTGACCTTCCGTCACACGGCGGGGACCAACGGCAGGGACTAGCCGCCGACGACGGTCACCTCACCGATACCCAGCCCCTTGACCGGCTCGGCGATCTGTGCTGCGTCGCCCACCAGGACCGTCACCAGCCGGTCCACGGGGAAGGCGTTGACCGCCGCCGCGGTGGCCTCGACCGTGCCGGTCTCCGCGAGGCGGGCGTACAACTGCGCCTGGAAGTCGTCCGGGAGCTGCTGCTCCACCTGGTCGGCGAGGGTGCCCGCGACGGCCGCAGCGGTCTCGTACTTCAGCGGCGCGACCCCGACGAGGTTCTGCACGGCGACATCCCGCTCCTCGTCCGTGAGCCCCTCTGCCGCGAGGGTGCGCAGCACCTTCCACAGGTCCTCGAGCGCCGGGACGGTGGAGCCGGTGTCGACCGAGCCGCTGATGGCGAGCAGCGCGGCGCCCGTGGACCCCTCCGGGGAGGAGGGGGCGGTGGAGCGGAGCACCTGGCCGAAGGCGCGCACCCCGTAGGTGTAGCCCTTCTCCTCCCGCAGCACGCGGTCCAGGCGGGAGGTGAGGGTGCCGCCCAGGCAGTACGTGCCGAGGACCTGCGCGGGCCACACCCGGTCGTGCCGGTCGGCGCCGATACGGCCGATGAGCAGCTGCGTCTGGACGGCGCCGGGGCGGTCGACGATCACCACCCGGCCGGTGTCGTCGGCGACGATCGGCGCGGCCTTCAGCGGCTCGGCCGTGGAGCCGGTCCAGGCGCCGAGGGTGTCGGCGAGCGCGGCGGCGAGGTCGACACCGGTGAAGTCACCGACGATCACGGCGGTGGCCGTGGCAGGCCGTACATGGGCGTCGTAGAAGGCGCGGACGGCCGCGGCGTCGATACGGGCGACGGTCTCCTCGGTGCCCTGCCGGGGCCGCGACATGCGGGCGGTGGCCGGGAACAGATCCTTGGAGAGCGCCATCGCGGCACGGCGGGCCGGGTTGGCGAGCTCGTGCGGGATCTCGTCGAGGCGGTTGCGGACCAGCCGCTCGACCTCGCTCTCCGGGAAGGCGGGCGCCCGCAGCGCGTCGGCGAGCAGACCGAGCGCACGGGTCAGCCGGGACGCCGGCACCTCGAGGGAGACCCGCACGCCGGGGTGGTCGGCGTGCGCGTCCAGGGTGGCGCCGCAGCGCTCCAGCTCGGCGGCGAACTCCTCCGCGTCATGGGTGTCGGTGCCCTCGGACAGCGCACGCGCCATGATCGTGGCGACGCCGTCCAGGCCCTCGGGCTCGGCGTCCAGCGGCGCGACGAGGTTGATCTCGACGGCGACGACCTGCTGGCCGGGGCGGTGGCTGGTCAGCAGGGTGAGCCCGTTGGGCAGTTGGCTGCGGTCGGGGGCCGGGAAGGCCCACGGCTTGGGCGCGCCCCCCTGGGGCTGCGGGTGGAAGTCCATGGTGCTCACGGGGGAATCGGCGTGGGTGGTGGCGTCGCTCACTGGTGCGCCTCCCCTTCCTCGTCGTCGGCGGCGTCGGTCGGCTCGGTGGGCTCGTAGACGAGCACCGCGCGGTTGTCGGGGCGCAGCCGGGCCTTGGCGACGGCCTGCACCTCCTCGGGGGTGACGTCCAGGACGCGCTGGACGGCGGTCAGCGCGAGCTGCGGGTCGCCGAACAGGACGGCGTAGCGGCACAGTTCGTCGGCGCGTCCGCTGACCGTGGCCAGCCGGTCCAGCCACTCGCGCTCCAGCTGGGCCTGCGCCCGCTCCATCTCCTCCGGGGTCGGCCCCTCGGCGGCGAAACGCGCCAGCTCCTCGTCGACCGCACGCTCGATGGCGGGCACCTCGACCCCGCCGGAGGTCTTCACGTCCAGCCAGCCCAGCGAGGGGGCGCCGGCCAGCCGCAGCAGGCCGAAGCCGGCCGCGACGGCGCTGCGGTCGCGGCGCACCAGCCGGTTGTACAGGCGGGAGGACTCGCCGCCGCCCAGGACGGTCAGCGCCAGGTCGCCGGCGTCCGCCTCACGGGTGCCGTCGTGCGGCAGGCGGTAGGCCGCCATCAGCGCGCGGGAGGGCACCTCCTCCTCGACGACCTCACGCAGCTCGCCGCCGATGACGTCGGGCAGGGTGCCGTCGCGCGGCGGCTGCTTGCCGTCGTGCGAGGGGATCGAGCCGAAGTACTTCTCGATCCAGGCCAGCGTCCGCTCGGGGTCGATGTCGCCGACGACCGACAGGACGGCGTTGTTGGGCGCGTAGTACGTACGGAAGAAGGCCCGCGCGTCCTCCAGGGAGGCCGCGTCCAGGTCGGCCATCGACCCGATGGGCGTGTGGTGGTACGGGTGTCCCTCGGGGTACGCCATGGCCGTGAGCTTCTCGAAGGCCGTGCCGTAGGGGACGTTGTCGTAGCGCTGGCGGCGCTCGTTCTTGACGACGTCGCGCTGGTTCTCCAGGGAGTCCTCGTCGAGCGCGGTCAGCAGCGAGCCCATCCGGTCCGCCTCCAGCCAGAGCGCGAGCTCCAGCTCATGGGCGGGCATGGTCTCGAAGTAGTTGGTGCGCTCGAAGCTCGTGGTGCCGTTGAGCGAACCGCCGGCGCCCTGCACCAGCTCGAAGTGGCCGTTGCCCTTCACCTGCGCGGACCCCTGGAACATCAGGTGCTCGAAGAGGTGAGCCAGGCCGGTACGGCCCTTGACCTCGTGGCGGGAGCCGACGTCGTACCACAGGCAGACGGCTGCGACCGGGGTCAGGTGGTCTTCGGAGAGCACCACGCGCAGGCCGTTGGCCAGCCGGTGCTCGGTTGCTGTCAGGCCGCCGGAGCCGGCTTGTTCTGTGGCCGTGTGACCCATGGGCATGTACGTCCCTTCGATCCGCTTGCGAGGAAGTTCTGTCACTGTATGCAAGCGCGTCGGCATCTGGCGAAGTTCCCGTCCGACCAGGGCCCGAACGTACGCGCACCCGGCCCCTCGGGAGCCGAAGGGGGAGTCGCGGTCGGCGTTGTCAGTGCGGCGGTCCACAATGGTCCGCGTCAGACTCAGACATACTCGCGGGTCGATCCCCAGCTGGTTGACCCGCCTGGTTGACCGTTGTTCCGATGTCGCCTCCCCGACCTCGGCAGTAGACGCAGCAGAAGGAGCCGCAGCCGCGATGGCCCGCCGCAGCACGAAGACCCCGCCGCCGGACGACTTCGAGGAGAGGATCCTCGACATCGACGTCGTCGACGAGATGCAGGGTTCCTTCCTTGAGTACGCGTATTCGGTCATCTACTCGCGCGCCCTGCCGGACGCCCGCGACGGACTCAAGCCCGTGCACCGCCGCATCCTGTACCAGATGAACGAGATGGGGCTGCGCCCCGAGCGCGGCTACGTCAAGTGCGCCCGCGTCGTCGGCGAGGTGATGGGTAAGCTCCACCCGCACGGCGACGCGTCGATCTACGACGCCCTGGTGCGCATGGCGCAGCCGTTCTCCATGCGGCTGCCCCTGGTGGACGGCCACGGCAACTTCGGTTCCCTGGGCAATGACGACCCGCCCGCCGCGATGCGGTACACCGAGTGCCGGATGGCCTCCGCGACATCCCTGATGACGGAGTCCATCGACGAGGAGACCGTCGACTTCGCGCCGAACTACGACGGCCAGGAGCAGGAGCCGGTCGCCCTCCCCGCCGCGTATCCGAACCTCCTCGTCAACGGTGCCTCCGGCATCGCCGTCGGTATGGCGACGAACATGCCGCCGCACAACCTCGGCGAGGTCATCGCCGCGGCCCGCCACCTGATCAAGCACCCCAACGCCGATCTCGACACGCTGATGCGCTTCGTGCCGGGTCCCGACCTGCCGACGGGCGGCCGGATCGTGGGTCTCGGCGGCGTACGGGACGCGTACGAGAAGGGCCGTGGCACGTTCAAGATCCGCGCGACGGTCACGGTGGAGAACGTCACCGCCCGCCGCAAGGGCCTGGTCGTCACCGAACTCCCCTTCACGGTCGGCCCCGAGAAGGTCATCTCCAAGATCAAGGACCTGGTCGGCTCGAAAAAGCTCCAGGGCATCGCGGACGTCAAGGACCTCACCGACCGCGAGCACGGCCTGCGGCTGGTGATCGAGGTCAAGAACGGCTTCAACCCCGAGGCCGTCCTGGAGCAGCTCTACAAGCTCACGCCGATGGAGGAGTCCTTCGGCATCAACAACGTCGCGCTGGTGGACGGCCAGCCGCTGACGCTGGGCCTCAAGGAACTGCTGGAGGTCTATGTCGACCACCGCTTCAACGTGGTGCGCCGGCGCAGCGAGTTCCGACGGACGAAGCGGCGCGACCGTCTCCACCTGGTCGAGGGCCTGCTGACGGCCCTGGTGGACATCGACGAGGTCATCCGGCTGATCCGCTCCAGCGAGAACAGCGCACAGGCCAAGGAGCGGCTGATCGAGCGCTTCTCGCTGAGCGACATCCAGACGCAGTACATCCTCGACACCCCGCTGCGCCGGCTGACCAAGTTCGACCGTATCGAGCTGGAGTCGGAGCGCGACCGGCTGAAGGACGAGATCGAGAAGCTGACGCAGATCCTGGAGTCGGACAGCGAACTGCGCAAGCTGGTCTCCGGCGAGCTGGCCGCGGTCGCGAAGAAGTACGGCACGGACCGGCGGACGGTGCTGCTGGAGTCGGCGGGCACCTCGGTCGGCGCGGTGCCGCTGGAGGTCTCCGACGACCCCTGCCGGGTGCTGCTCTCCTCTACCGGCCTGCTGGCCCGGACGGTCACCGGGGACATGTCCTTCGACGTCGATGCCAAGCGCGCCAAGCACGATGTGATCGTCTCGGCGGTGCCGGCGACGACCCGCGGCGAGGTGGGGGCGGTGACGTCCCTGGGCCGGCTGCTGCGGATCTCGGTGATCGATCTGCCCCAGCTCCCGGAGACCGCGGCGGCGCCCAGCCTCTCCGGTGGCGCGCAGCTCGCGGAGTTCCTCACCCTGGAGGACGGCGAGGAGCTGGTCTGCCTGACCACGCTGGACGAGTCCTCACCGGGTCTGGCACTCGGCACGGAACAGGGCGTCGTCAAACGGGTGGTGCCCGACTATCCCTCCCACAAGGAGGAGTTGGAGGTCATCACCCTCCGGGACGGCGACCGCATCGTGGGCGCGGTCGAGCTGCGCACCGGTGAGGAGGATCTGGTCTTCATCACCAACGAGGCGCAGCTGCTGCGCTATCCGGCGTCCCAGGTACGGCCGCAGGGCCGGCCGGCGGGCGGTATGACGGGCATCAAGCTGGGCGAGGGCGCGAAGGTGATCTCGTTCGCCGCGGTCGATCCGGCCGCCGACGCCATGGTGTTCACGGTCGCCGGCTCGCACGGCACGCTGGACGACTCGGTGGCGACGGCCAAGTTCACCCCGTTCGACCAGTACCCGCGCAAGGGCCGGGCGACCGGTGGGGTGCGCTGCCAGCGCTTCCTGAAGGGCGAGGACTGTCTGACGCAGGCGTGGGCCGGGCCGGCTCCGGTGCGGGCCGCGGACGCCAAGGGCAATCCGGTCGAGCTGCCGGAGGTCGACCCGCGCCGGGACGGCTCGGGAGTGCCGCTGACGAAGCCGGTGGCGACGCTGGCGGGGCCGGTGTAACCGCAGCCGCGGTGGCCGAGGTGACCGACGCCGTCGGGCCGGTGGAGAACCGGCCCGGCGGCGTCAGTCGTCCTCCGCCTCCTCGCGGGCCGCCACGTACCGCAGCACGCCCCACATAGTGTTCGGATCGGCTTCCGGCGGTGTGCTCTCCCGGCAGTTCTCCAGCTCCTTGCGCAGGGCCGGCGCGTCGATGCCACTGCCGATCAGGACGAGCTGGGTGCACCGCTCCTCGCCCTTGGGCCACGGGGCGGGGTAGAAGCGCAGGAAGTCACCGACGGCGTGCACCGTGAACTTCTGGCGGCTCTCCGGTACGTCGAAGTGCACGAAGCCCTTGATGCGGTAGAGGCCGGCCGGGCGGCTGTCGAGGAAGTCCATGAGGCGACGCGGGTGCATCGGCTCGGCGGAGGTGAACTCCACGCTCTCGTAGGCGGAGTGGAGGTGGCCCGTGTGGTGGGTGTGGCCGGGGTGGTCGCAGGCACCGGGGTGGCCGCAGTTGTCGCCGGCGTCGTGGCCGGGCGCCCCGTTCGCCGCGGCCTCGCGCAGCAGGTCCTCGAAGGACAGCTGGCGGACGGAAGCGTCGTGGTCCGCGCCCGGTCCGCGGTCGAAGAACAGCTCGGGATCGACCCGCCCGTAGGCGGTGCAGATCACCGGGCGGCCGGGAGCGAGGCCGGCGAGCGTGTCCATGAGTGACTGCCGCGCCGCGTCGCCGATGCGGTCGGCCTTGTTGAGCACCACGATGTCGGCGATGCCCACATGCCGGTCCAGTTCGGGATGGCGCGCCCGGGTGTCGTCGAACTCCGCGGCATCGACGACCTCGATCAGCCCGCCGTAGACGATCCGGTCGTTGTCGCTGGCGAGGATCATCCGGATGAGTTCCTGCGGCTCGGCCAGCCCGCTGGCCTCGATGACGATCACGTCGATCCGGGCGGCGGGGCGGGCCAACCGCTCCAGGTAGGTGTCCAGCTCGCTGGTGTCGACCGCGCAGCACAGACAGCCGTTGCCGAGCGAGACCATCGAGTCGACCTGCCCGGCGACGGTCATGGCGTCGATCTCGATGCTGCCGAAATCATTGACGATCGCACCGATCCGGGTGCCGTCGCCGGTGCCGAGCAGATGGTTGAGAAGGGTGGTCTTGCCCGAACCGAGGAAGCCCGCGAGCACGACGACCGGGATCTGTTGCGTGGCCAAGGGGCCCCTCCATGGTGCGGGTGGCGGGCCGCGCGGACCGGCGGCGGACGAGCTGTCGATCGTAACGGACCGCCGCCGCCCGGGCCCGGCCCGGCACCCGGCCCCCTGGCGCCTCCCGGGCTAGCGGGGCGCGACGGCGGGCAGCGGCTGCGGCGGGGGCGGTCCGACGTACCGGGCCGCGGGGCGGATGATCTTCGAATCCTGGGCCTGCTCCAGGACGTTGGCGCTCCAGCCGACCACCCGGGCCGCGCAGAAGGTGGGCGTGAACATCTCGCGCGGCAGTCCGCACAGCTCCATGACGACACCCGCGTAGAGCTCCACGTTGATGTGCAGCTCACGGCCGGGCTTGAGCTCGGCCAGCAGCTCTTCGACCCTCACCTCCACCTGGACGGCGAACTCCACCAGCGGGCCACCGAACCGCTCGGCGATACCGCGCAGCATCCGGGAGCGCGGGTCCTCGGTGCGGTAGACGGAGTGACCGAACCCCATGATCCGGTCGCCGCGCCGCACGCGGTCGCGAATCCAGGGGTCGATGCGGTCAGGCGTGCCGATGGCGTCGAGCATGTCCAGGGCGCGGCTGGGCGCACCGCCGTGCAGCGGGCCGGAGAGCGCGCCGACGGCGCCGACGAGACAGGCTGCGAGGTCGGCACCGGTGGAGGTGATGACGCGTGCGGTGAAGGTCGAGGCGTTGAAGCCGTGGTCGATGGTGGAGATCAGATACGCCTCGATGGCCCGTACCCGCTCCGGCTCCGGCTCGTCACCGGTCAGCATGTAGAGGTAGTTGGCCGCGTGGCCGAGGTCCGCACGCGGCTCGACGGGCTCCAGGCCCTGGCCGAGCCGGTGCAGCGCGGTGATCAGGGTGGGTACGGCAGCGCAGGCAACGAGCGCGTCGGCACGGCGGCGGCCGGCGTCGATGTCGTACAGCGGCCGGAATCCCGCCGTCGCGCCGAGCAGTGACAGCGCGGTGCGCAGCCCGGCGAGCGGGCCGGAGAGCGCACCGGCACGGGCGAGGGCGGGCAGCGCATCACGCACCTCCGCGGGCAGTGTGCGCAGCGCCGCGGTCTCGGCCTTGAACGCCGCCAGCTGGGCGGCGTCGGGCAGCTCCCCGTGGAACATCAGGTACCAGACGTCCTCGAAGGTGCGGGCCGTAGCCAGCTCTACGGCGGAGTACTGGCGGTAGTGGTAAAAGCCCTCGGCGCCCCGGACGTCGCCCAGCTGGGTCTCGGTGACGATGACGCCCGCAAGTCCTCGCGGAGCGTCGATAGGTGCCCTCACCTCGGCGGTCATGGCTGGTCTCCTTGCTCTTTCTCACCCGAATATTGATCCGACTGTCCATGCTTGACTCAATACTTGTCAATGTTGATTGAATCAATATGGATGAGTCTGGATACGGTGACCTCATGGCGGATCGAGAAGCAGCGCAGGAAGCGGACGGGCAGCGACTGAGCACCCGGGAGACGGCCGACCGGCTGGGCGTGAAGCCGGAGACGGTGTACGCCTACGTCAGCCGCGGCCAGCTGACCAGCCGCCGTGAGCCGGGAGGCCGTGGCAGCACCTTCGACGCGAAGGAGGTCGACGCGCTCGCCCGCCGCGCCGGACGCCGCGAACCTTCCTCCTCCGGTGGCGAGTTGGCTGTCCGTACCGGCATCACACTGATCGACCGCAACCACTGCTACTTCCGCGGCGTCAACACCTCGGAACTCGCCGCCCACTACAGCTACGAGGAGGTCGCCGAGTGGCTGTGGACCGGTGAACTGCGGCCCGGCATCCGCTTCACAGCACCGCACGACGCACTGTCCGCCGCCCGCCGAGCAGTGCAGGCTCTCCCGGCCCACAGCGGTCCGATGGACCGGCTGCGGGTCGCCGTGATCGCCGCCGCGGCCGCCGACCCCCTGCGCTTCGACCTGTCCGAGAACGCCGTCATCGACACGGCTCGCAGCCTCATCCCGACCCTTGTCGACGCCCTGCCGTCGCACGTCCCCGAGCCAGGCGCCGGCGACTCACTCGCACCGCGCCTCTGGTCACGGCTGACGCCAGAACCGGCCGACGCCGCGGCACTCCGTGTGCTGGACGCCGCCCTGGTCCTGCTCATCGATCACGACCTCGCCGCCTCGACCCTCGCCGTCCGGGTCGCTGCCTCCGCCCGCGCCCATCCGTACGCGATCGTCTCGGCCGGCTTCGGTGCACTCGATGGCGTGATGCACGGCGCGGCGAGCGGGCTCGCGCATCGGATGCTGCTGGAGGTGCTGGACCGGGACAGCGCGGCCGCCGTTGTCGCCGACCATCTACGGGCAGGCCGCCAGGTACCGGGCCTCGGTCACCGCGTCTACACGGGCGAGGACCCACGCGCCCACACCCTCTTCCAGCTCCTGGAGGACGTACCGCAGGCCCGCCCCGCCCTGCAGGCCGCCCGTCAAGTGATCACCACGACGGCGCGGCACGCCGACCTGCACGCCAACGTCGACCTGGCCTTGGCCGTACTGACCGTCTCGACAGGCATGCCGGCCGAGGCGGGCGAGACCGTCTTCGCCGTCTCCCGCACGGCCGGCTGGATCGCCCACGCCCTGGAGGAGTACGCCGAACGCCCTCTCCGCATGCGCCCCAGCGGCCAGTACCACGGGCCCCGCCCGCCACAGCCGCTGCCGTGACCGCCGGCCGGCGGGTGCACGGACGACACGGCGGCAGCCCCGACACCGCCGACATCGACCTGGCGCCATCACATCGCCGGACCTCCGACGGGAGTGGCGCCCGCCGATACCCAGGCGCTCACCTCCCGTCATCGCCCTCTTGAAGCAGACCCGAAAACCCGCTCCGAACGAATGAGGTTAGGCTCACCTATGTGACTACCTGCGCCACCGCTTCCCGTGAATCGGCCGAATCTCTCGCCGGAACCGCGGCGCCTGCCCGGACCTGGCTGCTCATCGAGCAGACAGGACCCTGGGGAGCCCATGCACTGACGAACAGTCACCTTGACCCTGACGTCGGCCGGGCCCTCGAAGCCGCGGCAGAGGGAACGGACGTGCGCGTCGCCCTGATCCGCCGGCCGGGACGCCACGCCGACTGCCACGGCACCTCCAGGCGACGCCTGTTCCTCGCGCACACCGCCCCGGGCCGCTCCTGGATTCGCACGACGAGCGTCACCGACCCGAGGGCAGCCCTCGACCTGGACTTCACGGCCCTCGGCGCGGGAGAGCATCACGGCCTCTGGGAGCCGTACATCGGTGAGCCGCTGGTCCTTGTGTGCACCAACGGCAAGCGGGACCGCTGCTGCGCCCTGCTCGGCCGCCCGCTCGCTGCCGAGCTCGCCACCAGTGGGACCGAGGCCTGGGAGGTCACCCACATCGGTGGGCACCGCTTCTCCCCCACCCTTTTCGTCCTCCCCTACGGCTACGCCTACGGGCGCGCCTCCGCCCCCCTGGTCAAGGAGGCCGTGGAGGCGGCGCGCGACGGCCGGATCGCGGGCGACCACTGCCGTGGGCGCTCGGCCTGGGACCGGCCGAGCCAGGCCGCTGACCTTGCGGTCCGCCGGCTGATCGGAGAGGACCGGGCGGACGCACTCGACGTCGTACGGACCGACACGATGTGGCCCGACCCCAAGCCGGCCGACAGCTGGACGACCGGCAGCACGGCGGCTGCGGGACTCTCCCCTGCCTGGGCCGTTACCGTCGCGCACTCGGACGGGCGGTCCTGGCGGGTCACCGTCGAACAGCGGGCCGACGGTGCTGCGGCGCCCGCTAGCTGTGGTGCGCCGCTCGGTCCACCGGCTCGTATGGCGGTTGTCTCCGTCACCGCGGCGAACGGCATGCTTCACGGGGCGCTCTCGGCCGTCACCAGGTGACCTCGCGGGCTTCCCCCGGCGGTCACCGCGCTCTTCGTCAGCCTCCGATTCCGCTGCACGCGACCGGTCCGGGCCCGCGCGCTTGCCGGACCGATGGCTGCTCTGGAGCCGGTGACTGCGCCTCTCCTCGGCCCCTCGGGCTGACTCATCGGCCCCGTCCGGCGGAGCGGGACCGTCCCATGACCAGGTGAAGCGGCAAGCGAAACGTACTGTCCAGCCGCGGCGCTCTCGTGCAGCCCCGATTCGGCGGCCTAACCGCGTCCCGCCCGGCTCCTTCCACCACCGCCGCCACGCCCCGCAGCCATCCCCCGACGACCTCATTGACCGCTCCTTCCCACGCTCCCACCGCATGCCTCGCCCTCGCCCCGGTCGGTTTCCCACCGCCCCGCGCAGGGCCTATCCGGTTTCACGATGCGAGATTAGGCACGCACTCACCGCGCCCAAAAGGCCTGTGGATAACCCTCCCAACAGTCCCCCGGTCGCCTGCTGACCAGCGCCTGACCTGCTCCTTCGCCGCGACGGGCACTCCGGCCGATCAGCGAGGCGAGAACGACGCGGCGGGACCGGCAACCCCGGTAGGGGATCGCAACAGCAGCGAGGGCCCGGATGCGGCCCAGGTCACCAGGCCCGGGGCCGGGGCCGGGGCCGGGGCCGGGGCCGGGGCCGGGGCCGGGGCCGGCGGAGTCAAAATCCGAGTCGCCGCCCGGACACCCTCCGAATTCCTCCCATCAGGGATTACCGCCCGGCCACGACCGCGCTTACTGTTCGTTCGTATGGGCGAAAGGGAAGCGTCGGTTCCACGCCCGAGCGGCCCAGAGCCCTCGGGTTCGGCGCCGTTTCCCGCCGAAGCGCCGATCGCCGACGCCAGTACCGGCAAGCAGGGCAGCCTCTCGCACACGGCCGGCCGTCGCCGCGCCTCGGAGGCCACGGTCGCGGCAGGCAATGAGCCCGCGACCGGAAGGCTGCGCCGCGCGCGGCCACGGCTGGGCTGGCCACGGCGCGTGTTCGCCCAGGTCCTGATGGTGCAGTTGGCCATCGCCACCGGCGTCACGGCGCTGGCGACCGGCCTGTTCCTCGCTCCGCTCAGTACGCAGCTAGACGACCAGGCGATGCGCCGCGCTCTCGCCATCGCGCAGGCCACCGCGGCGGAGTCGCACCTCGACGACGCCCTGGAGTCCTCCCGCCCGACACGTCACGGGCCTGTGCAGAACGAGGCGGAGCGAATTCGCACCGCCACCGGGGCCGAGTACGTCGTGATCATGGACAGGCGGGGTGTGCGCTGGTCCCACACCGACCCTGACGAGATCGGGCAGCACGTTTCGACCGACCCGAGCGCCGCGCTCTCCGGCCAGGACGTCATGCAGATCGACGAGGGAACCCTCGGCCGGTCCGCGCGCGGCAAGGTCCCGCTCCGTGACGAGGCCGGCAAGATCGTGGGCGCGGTCTCCGTCGGCATCGCGTACGAGAGCGTGCAACAACGGCTGCTCTCCACCGTTCCCCAACTGCTCGCCTACGCAGGCGGGGCACTCGCCGTGGGCGCACTGGCCGCCTATCTCGTTTCCCGTCGCCTCCAGCGCCGCACCCACGATCTGGCCTTCTCCGACATCTCCGCGCTGCTCGCGGAGCGGGAGGCGATGCTGCACGGCATCCGCGAGGGGTTCCTCGCGCTCGACAGACACGGCCGCATCCGGCTCATGAACGACGAGGCCCAGCGCCTCCTGGACCTCCGTACCGAGGACACCGGACGCCCCCTGGAAGAAGCACTCCCACCGGGCCGCACCACCGATGTTCTGGCCGGTCATGCCTCAGGGCCAGACCTGCTGGCAGTCAGTGGCCAGCGGGTCCTCGTGGCGAACCGCATGCCGACCGATGACGGTGGTGCCGTGGTCACCCTGCGCGACCGCACCGAACTGGAGCGGCTGGGCCGCGAACTGGACGGCACCCGCGGCCTCATCGATGCCCTCCGCGCCCAGGACCACGAGCACGCCAACCGGCTGCACACGCTGCTCGGCCTGCTGGAACTCGGGCTGTACGAGGAAGCCGTGGAGTTCGTGACACAGGCAGTGGGCGTCCATCGCGCGACCGCAGAGCAAGTCACCGAGCGCATCCACGATCCCCTGCTCGCCGCCCTCCTGGTGGGCAAGGCCACCGTCGCCACCGAGCGCGGCGTGTCCTTGAGCATCTCCCCCGACACCCACTTGCCCGACCGTCTCGTCGACCCGCCCAGTCTGGTCACCATCCTCGGCAACCTCGTCGACAACGCCCTGGATGCGACATCGGGTGAACGCGACGCCCAACTGGAGGCGGAGATCCGCGCTGAAGGCCGGACTGCCATCGTGCGTGTCAGCGACAACGGACCGGGCGTGCCCGAGGAACGCCGCGCGGAAATCTTCACCGAGGGGTGGACGACCAAGGAGCCGCCCGCCCATGGGCAGCGCGGTATCGGCCTGGCACTCGTGCGCCGGCTCGCCGAGCGCTACGGAGGCAGCGCCGAGGTCAGCGAGCGCCCTGGTGGCGGTGCGGTATTCACCGTGACGGTGCCCGACGCACTGTCCGATGAGCTTCCCCAGCCCCGTGGGACAGACCCGCAGAGCAGCATCACGGACGACACCCACACCACCACCGCACGTGCCGCAGCGGGCACTCGCCGTCCCCAGGGGGCCACGGAGGCCGACCGATGATCGATGTACTGGTCGTGGACGACGATGTGCACGTCGCGAAGATCAATGCGGCCTACGTCGCCAAGATCGAGGGGTTCCGCGTCAGCTGCCTGGCGCACACCGCCGGCGAGGCCCTGACCGCACTTGAGACGCACCCCGTCGACCTGATCCTCCTGGACCACTACCTGCCCGACAAAACAGGGCTCCAACTGGTCGGCGACCTTCGACGCCGCGGTCTGCTCACCGACGTGATCATGGTGACCGCGGCTCGCGACATCGCCACCGTACAGGCGGCGATGCGCCACGGAGCTCTGCAGTACCTGGTCAAGCCGTTCACCTACGCGGGCCTGCGCTCCAAGTTGGAGAGTTACGCAGCGTTGCACCGCACGTTTGCGGGTGGCGGGCAGGCGGAGCAGTCCGAAGTGGACCGGATCTTCGGGACGTTGGGAGCCGCCAACGCCGGACCCGCAGAGTTGCCGAAGGGACACTCCACCGCCACCGCCGACCGCGTCCGCTCGGTACTGCGTTCCGCGGATGCCCCACTGTCCGCACAGGACGTCGCCCTGCAAGCGGGGCTGAGTCGGCAGACCGCCCAGCGCTACCTCAAGCTCCTGGAACGCGCCGGGCGGGTGCGCCTCACGCTCAGATACGGCGAGACCGGCCGCCCCGAACACCGCTACGAGTGGGTCTGAGCCTTCAGCACAGGCGCACGGAGGCAAGCGAGGTGCATACGGCCGGCACGACGCCACACCGCACTTGCAGGCCAGCCACCACCCTCAGATGCACCCACGTGAACACCCCCCTGCGGTCACAACACCCCTAAACCGCCCCCGCCCCCGTGAGCGCCCGTACCTCCGTCTCCGCATGCCGAGCCTTATCGGCGGTCTCCGGGGAGAGAACGGTTCCCAGCCAGCCCATCAGGAAGCCCAGCGGGATCGACACAACACCGGGGTTGTCGAGCGGAAAGACGGCGAAGTCCAGTCCGGGGAAGAGTGACTCCGCACTGCCGGAGACCACCGGTGACAGGACAACCAGGGTGATCGCAGGGATCAGACCGCCGTATACGGACCACACCGCGCCCCGGGTGGTGAAGCGCCGCCAGAAGAGGGTGTACAGCAGGACCGGCAGATTGGCCGACGCGGCGACGGCGAACGCCAGCCCCACCAGGAAGGCCACGTTCAAGTCCTGGGCCAGCAGGGCGAGGCCGATGGCGACCGCGCCGACGGCCACCGCCGCGATACGCGCCACGGTCACCTCGGCGCGCTGGCCGTCCTGTGCCGTACCCCGCGGGCGTCGCAGTGAGGCATACAGGTCATGTGCCACGGAGGCCGACGATGCGAGCGTGATGCCGGCGACCACGGCCAGGATGGTGGCGAACGCGACCGCGGCCACCACGGCGAACAGCACCGCCCCTCCGGTCGAACCGGCGCCGCCTCCCAGGTCGAGGGCGAGCAGCGGCACAGCGGTGTTGCCTGCCGTATTGGATGCCCGGACGGCATCGCTGCCGAGTACAGCGGCAGCACCGAACCCGAGCACGATGGTCATCAGGTAGAAGCCGCCGATCAGACCGATGGACCAGACGACAGACCGGCGGGCGGCACGCGCCGTGGGAACGGTGTAGAAGCGGGAGAGGATGTGCGGCAGCCCCCCCGTGCCCAGGACGAGCGCGATGCCGAGGCTGATGAAGTCGAGCCGTGAGGTCCAGTCGCCGCCGTATTTGAGGCCAGGCGCGAGGAAGTCTCGGCCGTGCCCGCTGCGTTCGGCAGCGGTGCTCAGCAGCTGGTTGATGTCACCGTGGAAGCGGACCAGTACCAGGACGGTCAGGGCGACGGCGCCTCCCATGAGAAGTACGGCTTTGACGACTTGAATCCAGGTTGTGGCCCGCATCCCGCCGAAGGCGACGTAGACCACCATCAGGGCGCCGACCCCGATCACCATCCAGGTACGGGCCTGCTGGCCCGCGCTCCCCACGAGCAGGGCGACCAGGCTGCCGGCACCGACCATTTGCGCCACCAGGTAGAGCACGGACACGGTGACGGAGGCCGTGCCGGCTGCGATGCGGACGGGGCATTCCCGCATCCGGGCGGCGACGACATCGGCGAGGGTGAACCTGCCGCAGTTGCGGACCAGTTCGGCGACGAGGAACAGGACGATGAGCCAGGCGACGAGGAAGCCGACCGAGTACAGCAGGCCGTCGTATCCGAAGAGCGCGATCAGCCCGGAGATGCCGAGGAAGGAGGCGGCGGACATGTAGTCCCCCGCGATGGCGAAACCGTTCTCCATGGGGGAGAAGAGCCTTCCGCCCGCATAGAACTCCTCGGTGGAGCCGCCTTTGCGGCGGCTCACCCATGTGGTGATCGCCAGGGTGACGGCGATGAACGCGCTGAACAGGAGCAGCGCAAGGGTCTGGTGGTCACCGGTCACCGGATGTTCCCTCCGGTCAGTTCCTGGGTTTCCCAGCGGATGTCGAGCGCCGCGCTGTCCCTGCGCAGCCGGGCATGGCGCGCGTACGCCCAGGTGAGCAGGAACGTGGTGACGAACTGGCCGAGCCCGGCGAGCATCGCGATGTTCAGGGCGCCCGCGACGCGATGGGCCATGAGGTCCGGCGCGGCGATCGCAGCGATCACATAGGCGAGGTACCAGCCCAGGAAGACGACCGTGCCGGGCAGGACGAACCGTCGGTACCGACGGCGCACTTCCTGGAAGGCCGCGCTTCGCTGCACCGCCAGATACACCTCGTCGTGCGGCACGGACCGCTGTCCCGGTACCGACGGGGGCGGCTGTGACCCGCCTCGCCCGCCCGTTGCCTCCACCGTGTCGGCCAGTTCGCCCCACCCGGAGGCGAGAGCGTCGTACCAGGGGTCGTCGAGCCGCAGGGCCCCTGGTTCTCCGGCCGAGCGGCCGTCCTGCTTGTCCACCGAACTCTCCTTGATGCACGGGTCTGTTATTCGTGCGGCCCAAGGGTGGACAGAAAGGAAGATCCTGGACTCTTCATTGCGAATCCTTCACCCCATCAGGTGATGGCACTGTCCGGGCGGCTGTGCGAGACCGTGGCGGCGCGCGCAGCGGAGGGTCGGACCTGGTCCGTAGCCCTGCCTACGCGAAGATTTCAAGCCGCACGCTCACCTGCGCTCTGTGCATGCTTGCGCACGTCCGTCAGCACCTCCCGCCGCATCCTTGCGGACCACGAGACCCCCTTGAGCCCGACACGGCACTGACCTCGCCCGCCACATGCAGCCCAGCGCCGCCCTCAGTGGCGGCCAGGCGGCACAGAAGCCCCTCGGGCCGCCCCCGCCCCCACGCGCCAGGGAAAGCCGCTCACGGGCACCTTGCAGCCCTTCTCGGGCCACCCCACGCCACAACCGCGGCGATCACAACCAGGCAGAAACGCCGACGGGCGCCTCCCCACCCAGCGGTGGAGTGGCGCCCGTCGGAAACAGCCGCCCCTTTAGGTGTCGATGCGCGACCGGTCCAAGGTCGACGCGGAGTTGGTGATGAACTCCTTGCGAGGAGCAACCTCGTTGCCCATGAGGAGGTCGAAGGCCTTCTCCGCCGCTTCGAGATCGCTGATGTTGATGCGGCGCAGGGTGCGGTGGCGCGGGTCCATGGTCGTCTCGGCGAGCTGGTCGGCGTCCATCTCACCCAGGCCCTTGTAGCGCTGGATGCTGTCCTTGTAGCGGACCTTCTTGCGCTGGAGTTCCAGCAAGGTCTGACGCAGCTCGTTGTCCGAGTACGTGTAGATGTACTTGTCCTGGCCCTTCTTGGGGTTGATCAGTTCGACGCGGTGCAGCGGCGGGACCGCGGAGAACACCCGGCCCTGTTCGACCATCGGGCGCATGTAGCGCTGGAAGAGGGTCAGCAGCAGGCAGCGGATGTGGGCACCGTCGACATCCGCGTCGGCCAGGAAGATCACCTTGCCGTAGCGGGCGGTGTCGATGTCGAAGGTACGGCCCGACCCGGCTCCTATGACCTGGATGATGGCGCCGCACTCGGCGTTCTTCAGCATGTCCGAGACCGAGGACTTCTGGACGTTCAGGATCTTGCCGCGGATCGGCAGCAGGGCCTGGAACTCCGAGTTCCGCGCCAGCTTGGCGGTACCCAGCGCCGAGTCTCCCTCGACGATGAACAGCTCACTGCGGTCGACATCGTCGCTGCGGCAGTCCGCGAGCTTGGCCGGCAGCGAGGAGGACTCGAGCGCCGTCTTCCGCCGCTGGGCCTCCTTGTGCTGACGGGCGGCGATGCGCGTCCGGGCGGCGGCGACGACCTTCTCCAGGACGGAGCGGGCCTGCTGTTTGTCGTCCCGCTTCGTGGAGGTCAGGAACGCCTTGAGCTCCCGGCTCACCACCTGGGCGACGATCCGCGAGGCGGCGGAGGTGCCGAGCACCTCCTTGGTCTGCCCCTCGAACTGCGGCTCCGCGAGCCGTACGGTCACGACGGCGGTGAGGCCCTCCACGGCGTCGTCCTTGACCACGTCGTCCTCGGCGACCCTCAGCAGCTTGCTCGACCGCAGCACCTCGTTGACGGTCTTGGTGACCGACCGCTCGAAGCCGGAGACGTGGGTGCCGCCCTTGGGCGTCGCGATGATGTTGACGAACGACTTGATCGTCGCGTCGTAGCCGGTGCCCCAGCGCAGCGCGACATCGACGCCCAGCTCCCGGGTGACCTCGGTCGGTGTCATGTGGCCCCGGTCGTCGAGGACCGGCACCGTCTCCTTAAAGGTGCCCTGGCCGCTCAGCCTCAGGACGTCGCAGACGGCCTTGTCCTGCGCGAGGTACTCGCAGAATTCGCTGATGCCGCCGTCGTAGCGGAACGTCTCTTCGGTCTTCCCGGCGCCGTCGATGCCCCGCTCGTCACGGACCACGAGGGTCAGGCCCGGCACGAGGAAGGCCGTCTGGCGGGCACGAGCGTAAAGCGTCTCCAGGGAGAGGCGGGCGTCCTTGAGGAAGATCTGCCGGTCGGCCCAGTAGCGCACCCGGGTGCCGGTCTTCGTCTTGGTGATCCGCTTGCCCTTGAGCAGGCCGTTGCCCGGGTCGAACGGGGCGTCGGGGCCCGATTCGGTGAAGATGCCGGGGACGCCGCGGCGGAAGCTGATCGAGTGCGTCTTGCTGTTGCGGTCGACCTCGACGTCCAGCCGGGCGGACAGTGCGTTGACGACCGAGGCGCCGACGCCGTGCAGGCCGCCGGAGGCCGCGTACGAGCCGCCGCCGAACTTTCCGCCGGCGTGCAGCTTGGTCATCACGACCTCGACGCCGCTCAGACCGGTCTTGGGCTCGACGTCGACGGGGATGCCGCGGCCGTTGTCCTTGACCTCCACCGACCCGTCGTCGTGGAGGATCACCTCGATGTGGTCGCAGTAACCGCCCAGGGCCTCGTCGACGGAGTTGTCGATGATCTCCCAGAGGCAGTGCATCAGCCCCCGACTGTCGGTCGAGCCGATATACATGCCGGGGCGCTTACGGACGGCTTCAAGCCCCTCGAGGACGAGCAGATGCCGCGCGGTGTAGTTGGATCCGTCCCGGTCTGCCCCGGTCAGCACTGCGGTGGACGGCACGGACATCTCGGCGGTCACGCGGTTCGCTCCTCGCTGAATTTCTGGCAGCCCGCATTCCGCGGACTCTGTTGTGGCGGTGTCGCCGGTCAGAGGGTACCGAGGCCTGGTAGAGCCGATGTGACGCCACCCGTAAGCATGACCATGGTAGTAGAATTTCGCTCGTACGTTCGATCCCTCGTTGGGGTGACGTCCGAGTGACGTGCACATCACGTTCCCTTCGAGGCATGAACCATTTAGGCTCCGGGCACGTCCTCATCAACAACCGGCAAGCCAGCCGGGGGGACAGACCAACAACCAACGTGAATCAGACCACCACGCAATACGGCTCATTCGCCGCCACCCGGCAGCACCCGGCCCCCTCGAAGAATTTTTTCGAGGAAAAGGCACGAGCGGGAACGTTTTCGGCCTGGTTGGATGTTGACCCTGGTACGACAGCTCGTCGAGCTAGAGAAGAGGCGACGTGACTACTGTTCTGACACCCGCGAGCCCGCTGACGGCCGCTGACCGCTGCGACCGCTGCGGCGCCCAGGCATACCTGCGCGTCGTCCTGATGTCCGGCGGAGAACTGCTCTTCTGCGCCCACCACGGTCGCAAGTTCGAGCCAGAACTCAAGAAGATCGCCGCGGAAATACAGGACGAGACGGAGCGGCTGACCGCTTCTCCGGCGTCCGCGTCCGATGAGGAACGCTGACACTTCGCATCCACGACGAGCGAGCAGCGGCCCAGCGCCGTATCGCGGGCGGTCTCCCCGACACCACCGGGGAGACCGCCCGCACTCGTACGCTCAGCCATGCCTGACAGCTCCCCGCGCCGCTCAGCCGGCCCCGTGTGCGGACACGGCCGGGAGGAGCGCCGTGGCGCGCGTATAGACCCCGGGACTGCCCGCCTGACCGCAGCCGGTCCCCCACGACACCAGGCCCACCAGTCGCCCCTGCACGACCAGCGGCCCGCCACTGTCCCCCTGGCAGGCGTCCCGGCCGCCGGACGGCTCCCCTGCGCACAGCATCGACTGCGCCCTGTACTTGCCGTCGGCACTGCCCGGATAGGCCCGCGCACAGACCGCGTCCCGCAGCACGTTCACATGCGCCGCCCGCAGGTGTGACGCATAGCTGCCCCCGCCCGTGGTGTCGCCCCACCCGTAGACCGTGGCCGCATTGCCCGGCCGGTAGGCGCTGTCATGCCGTCCCGCCATCGGGATGGGCCGGTTCGGGAGCGGCTTGTCGAGCGTGAGGACCGCCATGTCGCCGTCGTTCGTCCAGCTGTTGTAGCGCGGGTTGACCCAGATCCTCGCGGGCTTGAGTTCCTGCCCGCCGCCGCCGGCGAGGTTGTCACGTCCGACGACGACCCGCAGGTCCCGCACCTGCCGCCAGGGGACGCCCAGCACCTCCTTGCTCAGGCAGTGCGCCGCCGTCACCACCGTCGAGCGCCCTACGAGCACGCCGCCGCAGAACTGTCCGGAGCGCTGGGCCCCGAACCGCTCGTGAGAGGCCAGCGCCACCGCCCAGGGGCTGTGGGACAGCGGAGCGGGCTTGCCCCCGATCACCGACTCGTCCGCGGCCGCCGTCGCCGGCAGGGCAAGGGCCAGCGCGAGGGCTCCGAGGGCAGCGTGGGCGATCGGACGCATTCGGACTCCTGACGATGAGGCAGTACGCGCATACCCAGAGTGACCCAATCGGCTGCCCCGCGCACCCGGACGGGCGCGAGCCCGGCCTCTCCCAAAGGAGAGACCGGGCTCGCCATGCCGTCCGGACGGGTGGGACTAGTCGAGGTAGTCGCGCAGCACCTGGGAGCGCGACGGGTGACGCAGCTTCGACATCGTCTTCGACTCGATCTGGCGAATCCGCTCACGCGTGACGCCGTAGACCTTGCCGATCTCGTCCAGCGTCTTGGGCTGGCCGTCGGTGAGGCCGAAGCGCATGGACACGACGCCGGCCTCACGCTCGGAGAGGGTGTCCAGCACCGAGTGCAGCTGCTCCTGCAGCAGCGTGAAGCTGACCGCGTCGGCCGGGACGACGGCCTCGGAGTCCTCGATGAGGTCACCGAACTCGCTGTCGCCGTCCTCGCCCAGCGGGGTGTGCAGCGAGATCGGCTCACGGCCGTACTTCTGGACCTCGATGACCTTCTCGGGGGTCATGTCGAGTTCCTTGGCCAGCTCCTCCGGGGTGGGCTCACGGCCCAGGTCCTGGAGCATCTGGCGCTGGACGCGCGCGAGCTTGTTGATGACCTCGACCATGTGGACGGGGATACGGATCGTACGGGCCTGGTCGGCCATGGCGCGGGTGATCGCCTGGCGAATCCACCACGTCGCGTAGGTCGAGAACTTGTAGCCCTTGGTGTAGTCGAACTTCTCGACCGCACGGATCAGACCGAGGTTGCCCTCCTGGATCAGGTCCAGGAAGAGCATGCCGCGGCCCGTGTACCGCTTGGCCAGGGAGACGACCAGACGGAGGTTGGCCTCCAGGAGGTGGTTCTTCGCCCGGCGGCCGTCCTCGGCGATGATCTCCAGCTCGCGCTTGAGCTTCGGCGCCAGCTTGTCGGAGTTCGCGAGCTTGTCCTCGGCGAACAGGCCCGCCTCGATGCGCTTGGCGAGCTCGACCTCCTGCTCGGCGTTGAGGAGCGGGACCTTGCCGATCTGCTTGAGGTAGTCCTTGACCGGGTCGGCGGTGGCGCCGGCCGCGGCGACCTGCTGCGCGGGGGCGTCGTCCTCGTCGTCGTCGGACAGGACGAAGCCGGCGTTCTCCGTGCCCTCGGCGGCCTCGGGGGCATCGCCCTTGCCGGGCACCGGGGTCTCCTCGGTCACGTCCTCGTCGAGCAGCTCGTCGACGTCCTTCTTGGACGCGGTCTTCTTCGCGGTGGCCTTCTTGGCCGTGGCCTTCTTCGCGACCGTCTTCTTGGCGGTCGCCTTCTTCGCCGCTGCCTTCTTCGCGGGCGCGGACTCGGACTCACCGGCCGACGGGTCCGCCACGGAGGCGGGGGCCGCGGCTGCGGTGGTCTTCTTGACCGTGGCGGCCTTCGCCGCGACGGTCTTGGTGGCGGTGCGCTTCGCCGGACTCTTCGCTGCGACGCTCTTGCGGGTGCGCTTGGGCGCCTCTGCGGCACTGACCATCAGCGTCACACCCTCCTCGTCGAGGATCTGGTTGAGGCTGCGCAGAACGTTCTTCCACTGGGTTGGCGGAATCTGGTCAGCCTCGAAGGCCCGACGCACGTCATCGCCGGCGATCTGCCCATCTGCCTTTCCCCGCTCGATGAGCGCCATCACAGACTCGGACTCGGCGATCTCCGGCGGGAGCGTACGGGATGTGCTGGCCGACACGAACAACCTCTCGGAACGATGGAAACGGCTTCCGACCCCGTCCTGTGTGGATCGGAGCCGACGACCGCCGGTGGGGATGGACCGACGGCGCAGGGGCAACCGGGGAGTTGAACAGCGTCACGAACGCCGCTCGTATTCCCTCCTCGGCTATCACCTCTTAAGTCATCGCGCTTCCCTGAAGAGCGTTACGCCCAATCTGCGTGGCCCGAGTCACACCCCATAACGACCCATTCCCAGTCATATGACATGCAACCCTCCCAAGACCTGTCGCCGGATTCGGTCGACGCCCCGAATCCGGCGATCCCGTGCGCCGTCGCCGCGTACGGCGCGCCCTGCCCGGAGGGGTGTGCAGGGCACGGAGGCCGCGCGGCGCCTACAGTCCGTACGCGGTCGAGTACGGCCTTCAGTGCTCGCGGGGCGCGGGGACGACGTGGTCCACGGGCGTCCCGGAGCCCTGACCGACGACCTCGCCATGGGCGGCGAGGAGCTGCCGCATCGCGGATTCGGCCGCCGTGGCGTCGCCGGAGCCGATCGCGTCGACGACCCGCATGTGCTGGCCCACGGACGTCTCGACCGGCCGCTCACAGCCACCGGCGGAGCCGCCAGAGACGTGCAGGGCGGCTCCGACGATGCCCGAGAGGTGCTCGAGCATGCGGTTGCCGGCGAGCTGCAGCAGCAGCGAGTGGAACTCGGCGTCGGCGCGGGAGAAGGTCATGGTGTCGCCCTGGGCCGCGGAGTGGCCCATGATCTCGACCATGTCGGCCAGCCGCTGCTGGATGTCCTCACGGCCGTGGCCCGCGGCGAGCCGGGCGGCGAGGGGTTCGATCGTCCAGCGCAGCTCGCACAGCTCTCGGCGCTGGTCGTCACGCTGTGGCCCGTAGGCCCGCCACTCGATGATGTCGGGGTCGAGGAGGTTCCAGTCGCTGACCGGGCGCACCCGGGTGCCCACGTTCGGGCGGGCACTGACGAGGCCCTTGGCCTCGAGCACGCGCAGCGACTCGCGGACGACGGTGCGGGAGACCTCGAAGCGCTGGCCGATCTCCTCGGGGACGAGCGGGCGGTCGGCGCCGAGATCGCCGGAGACGATCATCTGGCCGAGCTGCTGGACGAGTTGGCCGTGCAGGCCGCGGCCGCGACTGCCGGCCGCGCGACGGCCGACGCGGCCGATGTCTGACTCGGAGGCGTCCCAGACCTGCGAAACCCGCTCGGCACGGTCCTGGCCGGCTGCGTTGGTGGCGTTCGCGGCGTTGGCCGCGTTGGCGTAGGGGTAGCGGTCGAGCTCGCCCGGGCCTGCGAGGCCGGTGTCGCCGGGGCGAGCCGCGGTCATCATGGTGTGCGCAAGGGTACTCACGCATCTTTTGTCGGCGACACCCTGAACACCCTTGAGGTCTTTGGTGAAAAGCACACGAAAGGGTGATCGCCCCCCATCCCTGAATTGACGCTTTATCGGAAAGAAATGCGCTCTCCCAGGCGAGTTGCGGACAGCAGCCACAACAACAGGGCGCCAAAACATATGCATTACTCGATCAGCAGCTGAAGCGAGGCGGCCCCGTGGGTACATCACCGCAGACCAGGCCGGTCGACCACAACACCGCTGCACCGCTTGCGGGTTGGGGCGCGATCCACATCACGAACAGATGCTTCCTGGTCGATTCCGAACGGGCCCTTGACGCGGCCACTGAACGACAGGGCGACTTCGGCCGAGGCCTCGCGAAAAGCGCCGCAAACAATGTCATTGCGGGGGAACGAAATACGCGAATGTACCGCGCTCACACCTGCGCGTAACCGGTGGTCGACCCGGCCAACTGGCACCGCGAAAAGGCCACTCGGCAGCGACGACGAGCCACGGCACCCAGGGCGGCGTCGGGCCGGGAGCGAAGGGACGGGAGGCAGGGGCGAGCGGGCCGATGCGCAACAGCCATCGGCCATGGCCCTCTTCGCTCCGGCCCCTAGGACCTGTCGTCAAACTCCCGTCGTTCGCCCGAAGGGCGGCCCCGCGGCGTCTGGTGCGTGCGATCGCAAGGCGGAGGGTCACCCCGAT
>NZ_JBSFJF010000059.1:0-43330 GCF_053597915.1 Streptomyces sp. NPDC001219
ACCGCCGATGTGAAGGACGACCTCGCCGACACCCTTCGCCGCGAGGCACGCGACCAACTCGCCTTGGCGCGTCCTCCTCGGCTGAAGGTCCGCGTACGCCGCAGCGCGACATGACGAGCGCGGGACCGGGTGCGCAGAGACTCCCTGGAGAACACGATGAGGGAACACGCCAAGACCAACCGAACTCTGCTCGCCCTGCTCGGACTCGTGCTGCTGGGCGGCGGGCTCCTGGTGCTCGCCGGCGGCGCCGAGATCTACCGGCGCCGGCTCCTCGTACCCCCGGCCGGCTGGCCGCTCACCACTGCGCGCGACGTCCTGGTCCCGTCCGCCGATCAGACCCGGTGGACGGGCCTGAGCTGGTGGTGGCCGGCCACCATCGCGGCACTGGCGCTGCTCCTGCTGCTCGCCCTGGCATGGCTGCTGTCCCAACGTCGGCGCCACCCCCGCCAACTGACCGTCGCAGACTCATCCGAGGAGACCGTAACGGTCAGCAATCACGCGCTGAGTGACGCGCTCACCACCGACCTCACCATGCTCCAGGGCGTCCGGGGCGGCCACGCACTCTTCTACGGCGACCACACGCACCCACAGGCCCGCATCGGCCTCACCCTTGGCCCGGGCACCAGTCCGGAGCAGATCCTGGAGGGCTTGCACGACGCCGTCGAACGGGCACGACGATCCGCCGGCTGGGACAACCTCCCCACGCGTGTCAGCCTGAGCGTTGCCCGCCACAGCCCGCACCGCGTCGAATGACACCACGTCGCGTTCACGGTCCGGTGTCGGGTGAGGGGTGTCAGTGGTGACCGTGGGCGCTGTCGGCAGCTCCACCGAAGAGCCGGGCGACGGCACGGAAGGGGAGGGTGACGACGGTGGCGATGGCCCCGCCGATGGACCTGAGTATGTCTGCGATAGCCGTGAGCATGACGGTCCTCCAAGGACTTCCTCGACCGCGGCGGGCGGGGTGCTGCAGACCGCCGTGCGGTCGTGACGCGTCAGCCGGACACCTCAGTCCGACTCGGAGCGCGGTTCCTGCGGGTCGACACCAGAGGATGCCTCGGCATCCCTGCTGCCGCTGGGACGCTGCGAACGACCTCGGCGGCCTTCGTCGTGCATTCCCTTCTCCTTGGACCTGCCGCCCTGCTTCTCTCCGCGACGGGAGAAACTCTTGACGGTGTCGCCCGTGACGCCATCCATTTCTTCCTGGGAAGTTTCCTTACGAGGTCCGGACTCGGGGGCGTACTGGTCAGGATGGAACGACCGGTGCGCGCTCGGGTTGTCTTGTTGCTTGGTCTCATCGATATCAGGAGACCATCCGTGCTGTTTGGTTTCCTTGTGACGGCTCGGCCCTTCGCCGCGGGAAGGCTGGGGTGTTTTTTCATGCTTGGTCATGAGCGAATCCGCCTCTCGTGTACGCCGCCCCGCGAGCCAGCGAGCGTGGCGTCACCGCCAGGATAGTTCACGCCGTGGAAGAGCGAAATCGCCGAGACCGTCAGGCGCGTTTCCCGCGCCATAAGCTTCCATCCGCAGCTGCACCGGCACGCGTTTGCCTCCGGCGCATTCTATTCTTCCTCCTCGTCCTCCTCGCCTTCCTCTTCGTATTCAACGTCTTCGTCGCCCTCTTCGGGTTCGTCCTCTTCGGCCTCTTCGAGTTCGTCCTCGTCCTCCAGGTCTTCGGAGTCCTCTTCGTCTTCGGCTTCTTGGTCTTCTTGGTCTTCGGCGTCTTGATCTTCGTTGTCTTGATCCTCGTCGTCTTCGAGTCCTTCTTCGTGCGTTCGGACCACTTCGCCATCGCGGATCTCGCCGCGCCAGCCTTCGAGGTCCTCGTTGTCGGTGAGCGTGACGTACCGCTGGAAGTGCTTGAGGTCCAGACGCAGACGCCGTCCCTGAGCGCGCCAGATGTTGCCGGTCTTCTCGAAGAAGCCGGAGGGGTAGTACTCGACCACAGCGACAATGCGGGTGAGTTCCGGGGTCAGTTCATGGAAGCTGATGGCGCCGCGTGTGGTGCCCTTGCCCCCTTCGGAGTTCCACACGATCCGCTCATCGGGAATCTGCTCTTGTACGGTCGCTTTCCAACTGCGGTTGGAGAACGCCACCTTCAGCTTCCAGTCGCTCTCGATCTCGTCCGACTGCGAGACACTCTTGACGCCCTTGGTGAAGCTGCTGAACTCCTCGAGCTGGGTCCACCGGTCATACACGGTACGCAGGGGCATACCGATGTCGATCACCTCGACGATGTTGGTGACCTTCTTGTCCCCTGCCTTGCCGCCACCGCCGAAGAACCCTTTCACGGTGTCGACTGCCTTGTCCTTGAGGTCACCGGCCTTCTCGCCGAGGAAGGCCTTTACAGGCGACTCTCCTCCGCCGAGCACCCGCTTCCCGACGTTGAGCAGGGTGCTGTTGCCGTCGCCCACGTCACCCAGCCCCTGCGCAAGGTCGCTGATCTTCTCTCCGGCCTTGTCCGCCAGCCTCTGGCCCTGCGCTTCGGCAAACCCGGCCAGCTGCTCCTTGAGCATGTCAAGGCCGGAAGCCTTGTCCGGAGTGGTGTCGCCCTCCTTGGCCATGGCTTACCTCCTGCGGCTGGTGCGGCTGGATGTCTTCTTGGCGGCTGTCTTCTTCGCGGCTGTCTTCTTCCCGGCTGTCTTCTTCGCCGCCGGCTTACCGGACGCGGCCTTCTTCCCTGGAGCCTTCTTCCCGGGTGTCTTCTTCCCCGGTGCCTTCTTCGCCGACGACTTCGTTGTGCGAGCACGGCTCGCCGAAGACTTCCCCGCTCGCCGCCGTGCGGGCTTTTCCGCTTCGTCCTCGGCCTCTTCGTCCTCGGCCGGCTCTTCCTCTTCGTCGTCGTCCTCTTCACCCTCGTCCGGCTCTTCCTCGTCTTCGGCCGGCTCTTCCTCTTCGTCCTCGGCCGGTTCCTCGTCCTCGGCCGGCTCCTCATCGTCCAGGGATTCCTGAAGGGCGCTGGTGCGCTTCTGCAGGGCGTCGGCGAGTGCCCCGAAACTGCGGTCGGCGGTCGCAGACAGCGCGGTGCGACCGGACTCCAGGAGCTCACCACGAACCTGGTCGATGAGCTGCGCTGCCTGGGGAGTGGCAGCTAGCTTGCGCAGCGCTTGGCCGATCAACTCTCGCGGACTCAGCGCCTGACCAGCAACCATCGAGGCGACCCCGATGGCGAGCTTGCCCTTCTTGGTCCGGCCCAGTACATATCCAGCCGCGAGCGCGGCAGCCAGAGTGACTTTTGCATCGGTTTCCATGAATGGCCTCATGTCACGTTCGTGGGATCGCGCCGCTCAGGCACCATGCACCCCGCCGCGCGGGACTGCCAGATGCCCCGCAGCGCCTCTTGGGAGGCAGAGGCTTCCTCTTCCCACTCTCACCCCACATCCCCAGGCACGCATCTCCCCAGGCATCGCCCTCGATGGCGAAGCGCACCTACGACACAATCCGGGTTTGTCCGAGGTGCTCGTAGAACTCCAGGCGTTCACGAGGATTTCGCATCGCGATCGCCGATGCTTTGCTGCTCCTGCCTGCCGTCTGCCCCAGGTACGGACGCCCGGTTGACGGCTTCGAACTCCGGGAAATGCGGTTTCGCCGGCCGGACGGCGGCTTTCACCTAGCGCCGACCCGACGGGCCGAACAAACAGCCACCCCTGCCGCACCAGGTACAGGCGTGGCGCATGTCCCCCAGTCCGGCGCCACGAAACCCCGAGACAACTGCCTATGGCACAACATCCTTATCGAGATGAACCTGACCTTGGTGCACTACGTCGCCCGCCATTCCTCCGGCCGCCGGGAGTCCACCGAGGTCATGCCGCAGGTCGGCACGATCGGTCCGATCGAGACCATCAACCGCTACGACGCCCAGCGTGGCGTGGCGTTCACCACGCAGGCCATCCCTTACCTCCAGGGTGAGTTCAAGCGGTTCCTTCCGCGACTGGCCGAGGTCGACGACCACGACCGCACCCTCCTCGCACTCCGCTTCGACGCCGAGATGCCCCAGAGCGAGATCGGCGAGGAACTCAACCTCTCCCAGATGCACCTCTCCCCCTCACCACCCACATCTGCGTACACCTGCGGAAGCGATGCCGGCCACCGCCTGACTGCACGCACCGCAACTACCGGGCGCAGCCTGCCGCTTGCATCCGTACGAGCCTGGGAGGCGCTGCACGGCGCTGACGGGGCCGGTGTGCTGCTGACCGGCCGCCGAAGCGAACGGTTGGTGCGGGCCGTGCTGGCGCTCGGCCCGCACACCGCCCCGGGGACCGTCGTCCGACAGCCGTCGGACGAGACGGTGACGCACGCCCGCCGCTCGGCCGGTCCCACGTCTACGTCACCCGAACCAGGGGGTGGCCGACGCTCACACTCCACGATGTGGGGTGATGCCGAAATGCGCGATCGGTTAGCGGCAACACAGAGTTTCAGAATGTGACCTACCGTTCCATGCAATTAGCCTCTGTTCTTGAAAGTATCCTTCACCTTCTCCTTGGCCTCACGGGCGGCACCCTTACTCTGCTGCGCTTGGCCTTTGACGGTCATACCCTCGTTGCCGACAGATCGACCGGCTTCTTTCTTCACCGTGCCTTTGACCTGCTCGGCCTTCGCCTTCGCCTTTTCGCTCGCGCTCACGATTCGCCTCTTTCGTCGCACCCCCAGCTACTAGAAGCAATAATCGCACACAATGCATTCAAACAGTTCGAGCTGACAGCATAAGGTCCCGCCATGTTATGCCCATGCCATATGGCCCAACGGAATCCACATCCGGCTCTGGGCTGCGTTCGGCGCGTGCGCCCCGTCTTGCCCCAGCCGACACGTCCGGGGCGATTCACCAGCCTGAAGCCCGCGGCCGCCTGGAGCCAGTGACCGCCACCTGCACTATCCGCGGTCCACCGACAAGCCGCGCGACGGCACGAAAGGGAAGGGCGACAGCGGTAACGACAGCAGCCCCAGGCACGGATCGCCCCGCTCATGGCTTTCACCCCACCCCACTACGACGCCTGTGACGAAGGAAACTCAGAATCAGGGAAAGGTAGCCCTTTGATCAGCAAGCGGTTGAAGCGCGACCGGCGCCGTTGAATTGCGACGCGAAGTACCTCTGTCGCCAATGAGTACACTCGCTGCTGCCGCTACTTTTGCGACGTCCGTGCTTGTGTCCAAAAAGATCACGCGAGCGTCTCCATGACTTCGCCAACCAATTGATCAGCAGTCGGCTTCGGCGATAGCGCCTGACAGTAGTGAACGACGAACCCTCCTCACCCGTCGGCCGCGAGGCGAATGATCCGGTGGGGACGGGTGTGCCGGCCGTTGCGTACACCAGGCCGTGAAGTCTGCGACGGGCGCTGGGTTCCAGAATGGCTGAGGCCAGGTGATTCATGCTCTGCCTGACGGACCGAACGATCTTCACCTCGACCACACTTCTGGCACCGGTGAAGACGAGTACGTGCCGTACCGCAGCGAGGTCTGGGGGCGTCAGGTCGCGGGCACCCACACGACCTTGCAGCACAGCAAGGGATGCCTCGTCGCCATTGACCACAGCGCGTGCGCGGGCGACGGCGACGAGAGGGGTGAACTTGCCAATCCCAGGCTGTGTGGTCTGCCCCGGGTCACCGAAGGCGCCGTGGAAGGCTCACCACAGAACCACGCGTGCTAGCCGAGCGCCCCACAACGATCGGGGGCCGGCGAAAGCGTGGACCTCTTCGCCGGGAGAGGGGATGCGACCGGCGACGCACACAGCGTCGGTAGGAGTGCCGGAACAGTCGTATCCCAGCTCCAGCAGCGCCTGAACCTTGGCTTCGGTCGCCGTGGCCACCGCGTTCACCAATGCGGCATCGGACAAGGCCACCGGCACCATGGCGACGATGTTGATCGTGCCCGGCACCACCGGAGCGACGCTGCCCTCCGCCGGCGAGGCAGCCCACCCCCGTACGGTCACGCCCGAGGTGGCGACGGCCACGGCGCCACTGTCGTCTGCACGCGCGTGGGCCGAAACATCCGCCGCAGTCATCAGCCCAACTCCCGGACCGTGCACGCCGATGTCGTCGGCCAGGTCCGCAAGATGGCGCTCCGGGTCTGTGCGGCGGTACCCATGGACGACCTGCGCGTCGAGGACCCAGGACCGCTCGCCGAGGCCTCCCACCAGCACGGCGTTGCTGATCATCCGCCGTCCCGGCCCTGCCTGCCACAGCAGGGCGTGCAGCCGCTCGCCGTCCTCGGTGCGGGTCAAACGTCGCAGGCTCAGCGAACCGACAGCCGTGGGCTGAGGATTGACAACGGTCACCTGCAGACCTGCAGAACTCCCTGGTGATGACGGACGGGCCGCCGACTGGTCGCAAACGGACCCCACCAATCTCCTGCAGGCCGGCCAGGAATGGCGAGGAGACGCCACGCGCTACGACGAGCACGCCATCATCGGGTTACGAGCATTTCCGCGGTACGGGGTCACCGCCAGGTGGCTGTCTCCGGGTCGATCCCGTGAGTGCGAGCGCACTCGTCGATGCTTTGCCGAAACCAGGAGGCCAGCCCGACCCGGATTCCGTCGTAGTGGGAGGAGAAGCCGGGATCGGACTCGAACATTCTGCCCAGACACACCTGCATCTCTCGCGTGAGGGGGAAGAAGTTGGAGAATACTTCGCGGTGGCGTTCGACCAGCGCGTTCGCCTCTGGGGCCCCCGGAATGACACCCTGGTCGAGGGCGTTGCCCAGATCGTCCTGCAACGTGGACATCGCCGTGGAGAGCGCCTGCCACTGCTGCCGCGTGCGAGAAGCGGACCGCTCGGCGAACTGCGCCCATTGCGCGGAATCCCCCCACACAGTGCGGGCCTGCCGGGATCGATGGGCGTCCCAGTCCGCCCCGAAGATCTCCGACTGCGTTTCATCGTTGAGGAGGATGCCCCGCTCGTGAGCCTCGGTCATCCTTTCCAGGCGCTCGTCGAGCTGCTGCAGGTCCTGGATGCGCTCGGCGAGCTGGGCACGCTGCTGGCGCAAGGTGGCGCCGATCTCCGCTGTCGCGTCATCGAGAACCTCACGCACCGCTTCCAGCCCGAGACCGGCCTCCCGGTAGGCGACGATTCGATGCAGCCGTTGCAGGTCCGCTTCGGTGTACTGGCGATAGCCGGCGGTGGTGCGCTCGGACGGCGACGCCAAGCCGATCTCGTCCCAGTGATGCAGCGTGCGGACGGTCACCCCCGCCAGCTCAGCGGCCGCGCCCACCGTGACACCGTCGCGGATGTCGTGCTCGCGTTCAACCATGGACGCCATTGTGACCCTCCTCCGTCGAGCCCGGGGCGACGATTCCGACCGAGGCGAGATCACGCGCTTCTTGGCTGTCAGGATCGAGCTCCTGCGCCGCGGTGAACACGACCCGCGCACCTTCGGGCGTGATCACTTCGACGTCCCGAGTACGCCACGGCGTATCCCGCGGCCCGGTCACGCTGCCCGGCACGAGATCCGAACACGCCTCGACGAGGGGATCGATCTCGCTCATCACACACAGGAAACTCACGCTCATCGCCGGCACTTCGGGCGCCTCGGCACCGGTCGCCGCAGGAACGAGCAGCACATCCTGGAACGCCCACCGGCGCAGGTGGACCACCTGCCCCGGGACGCTGAACAGTTCGATGAAGCCGAACCCTCGCACCCAGAAATCCGTCGACGCCGCCAAGTCCGACGTCGGAACCGTCACGAACACCGGCATCGCGTAGATGCCGCGGAACACCTCTGGCGCAACCGCCTTCGGCCCACGCTCGGATACGGGGCCCATCTCGAATGCGTTGAAGAAATCGCTCATGCCGTTCACCGTCCCCCCTCACGCAACGTGAGGGTCAAGCCCACTCCGTGAACCGACGACGTCAAGCAATGATCGCGTTCGCTCGTGCTCCCGGTCCGCGTCGGCGTGTGTGGGCGGCGTTGGCCTGCTGCTGTGTGGTCGACAGGTGCCGGTGGCGGCCAGTTTCGGGGGCGAGGCGTAGCACCGGGCAGCAGCGCGGGCATGGCCCGCCACGGCCGGCCAACCGGGTCCGCGAGAACCTGGATGTTCACCCCCGTGTCGCTTCTGTACGCCCTGCGCCGGGTCCCGCCGAGCGCTTCGTCCAACGTCGGGGCGGCCTCGGCGAGCACGTCGATGCCCTCGTGGACGTAGCAGAACCCCATGTACGGGGTGTCTCGTAACTGATCTTTGAAATCAGGGTAGTTGGTCAAGACTGGATGCTCCTGTGGACCACCGGCGGGAGGCAGAGCCCCTCTGGTATGTTGCGCCGATGTCAGTGATCAGGAAGGTACAAGTCACCTTTGACTGCGCAGAACCTGAGCGCCTCGCTCGTTTCTGGTGCGAGGTGTTGGGGTACGTCGTACCGCCGCCACCGGAGGGGTTTGCCACGTGGGACGATTTCAAGTCCTCGCAGCCACCTGAGCAGCGGGATTCATCGTTCGCTTGCACTGATCCGTCAGGTGTGGGCCCGGGACTTTACTTCCAGCGCGTCCCCGAAGGGAAGACCGCCAAGAACCGGGTGCATCTTGATGTGCGGGTCGGCACCGGCCTCGTGGGGAAAGAGCGCCTCGCCGCACTTGAGGCCGAATGCGCACGGCTGGTCCCGCTCGGCGCGGTACACGTACAAACGCTGTATGACGGCGATGATTCGTGCATCCCCATGCTGGACATCGAGGGCAACGAGTTCTGTATCGACTGAGGGTTCTCCGAGCCGGCGGGGTGGGGCGCCGCCTCCCTTTGGCCTCTCCGGTTCCGTATGGGGCGGGAGCTACCGTGTGAGGGCGAGATTTTTCAACCGGGCGATGCCGAGTATGGCGGTGCGAACGCCGTCGCCTTTCAGATGGCAGTCGCGAAGGATCTTGTAAGCCTTCATCCGTGCGAAGACGTGCTCGACACGGGCCCGGACCTTGTGGTGAGAGGTGTTTGGCACCTCCTTCCAAGCCTGCGGGGCGACCCGCCGACCCGATGGCGGCTTCGCACCGGCGACTGATCCTGGGCAACGGGCAGTGAGAAAGGTGATCAGGCGCCGGATCTCGGCGAAGCTGGGATGGGTCAGCTCAGGTGGATCGATCCGTTTCTGCTTTCTCTGTATCGAGTGCGCCAGTGCGCAGGACAGGCAGGCAGGCGTGGACAGTCGCGCCCAAGGGTCATGTGGCGATGCCAGCCGGGATGCGCCGGACCTGGTAGTCAGTATCTTCAGGCGGAGAGTGGTCGGTGAGCGATGAGTCTGCTCTTTGCGTCAGGTCTGCACTTCCGTCAGCACCCGTGCCGAGGAGATCACCGTGCTACTGGCCAGCAAGACAGCGATCGTCCATGGCGGTTCCGGAGCGGTGGGAGCGGCTGTTGCTCGCGCCTTCGCGCGCGAAGGCGCCACGGTCCACCTCACCGGACGAACTGTGCCATCCCTCGAAGACGTCGCGCGGCGCATCCGAGACGAGGGCGGGGTCGCCCACGTCGCCCAGCTGGATGCGACGGACCGCGACGCCGTCGACCGCCACGCCGATGCCGTGGCGGCCGCGGGCAACGGCATCGACATCTGCTTCAACGCCACGTCCAACGATGACGTCCAGGGGAGCCCGCTCCTTGAGATGGCCCTCGCCGACGTGCTCCGCCCGGTCACGAAGGCGGTGACGACCACCCTCACCACAGCCACTGCAGCAGCCCGGCACATGGTCGGCCGTGGCAGCGGCGTCCTCCTTGTCATGGCCGGCGGACGCGAGACCATCCCCGACCTGGGCGGATCACACATCGCCTGGTCCGCCCTCGCAGGCGTCTGCCGACAACTCGCAGCGGAACTCGGTCCGCAGGGTGTCCGCGTCGCCTGGCTTCTTTCACCCGGCTCGCCCGCACCCGGTGAGGAGAACCGGGCCGACAAGGCGGCACTCTTGGCCGAGCTTCCCGCCTACGACGACGTCGCCAACGCCGCGGTCTTCGCCGCATCCAACTGGGCCCGCACGATGACTGCCACCGAACTCAACCTCACCGGTGGCCTCGTAGCAGACTGACGGTGCCCCCGCCCGCCCGACCCGGCGCTCGCCCCAGTCCCCGCCACCTTGAGGACGATCCAGACGTGTCACAGGGGCAGGCCGGGCTGGCCGGGACCGGAAGATTCACACCCACAAGAGACCGCTCCGACCTTCCTGCTGGTTGCTGGGCTCATCGATACACGGTTCCGGAGCAGCGATTATCCGGAGCCCACACGACGAACGGGTGCTCAGCTGAGGACGAATTCGGCGTGTTCGCGGTTGTCGGCGATGTACTTGCGGTGCTGCGCTGGTCTGATGCTCGTCGGCGAAGGCCGGCTCAGCCACGGCGCGGGCCGGCCATGCCGAGCCGGACGCCGCCGGTCAGCCGCCGGTCAGCCGCCGCCGGCACCACCACCTTGTCGAAAATGGGTCTCCGGCATCTGGTTGTCGTGATTCAAGGGTTCCTTCGTCCCCAGCCGGGCCCAGACCAAGAACGTCCCCAGGCCCACAGCCAGCAGACCGACCGGAATGAGTATCGCGAGAGCCCACTCGGGCATGCCGCCTCCCCCTCAGCGTCTTCTGACCTGCCAAGCGCCGTGCCACCACGGTAGAGCCCACCACTGACAACGGAGCCCAGGAAGCCCAGGAAAGGCAGACAGGGCCGTGGCCTTCGGTTGCCGCGAGCAGGTTCACCGGCATTCGCACTGCCGGTCAGCAAGTCCACCCAGAGCGGCCATTCCAAGGCGCTTAGGGGAACTGACTGCTGGTCAGCGGTGTTGTGGGGCAGGCTCCGGATCGGCGGCATGCGGCCACCGGTGTGCGATCTGCAGAGTCTAGGGATGACCACAGTATCCGGCGCTCCCGGCACGTACTTGCACAGTGTTCGTTGACGCGTGAGCGGCCGCCTGCTGAGGCTGTTGTCGACCACCGCACCGCAGGCACTCGGGATCGTGTCCCGGCAGCTGCGTGTATCTCCTGTGCCCACATTTTTCGGAGTTTCTGTGACGACCGCACGCCTGACGGATGCTGTCCTGGGGATCAGCCCATTCGGGGAACCCGATCCGAGAATCGTCGCCGCCGTCTGCCGGGCCGGCGGGCTCGGTGTGCTCGATCTCGGCAGGGGTGACAGGCGGGCCAGGGAGGCGCTGGAGTCGGTCCGGCAGTGGGTGTCGCGGCCGTTCGGGGTGCGGGTGGCCGCCGGGTGTGCCGTCACCGCGGCCGAGCTGGTGAGCGGCGGGGGTGTGCACACGGTGGTGCTCGGTGTGCAGGCGGCGTTGCGGGTCGACGACCTCGTCGCCGATCATCGCGTGCTCGTCGAGGTCACGAGCCATGCGGAGGCGCTGGAGGCGGCCCGGAGCGGTGCGCACGGACTGATCGCCCGCGGCAGTGAAAGCGGTGGGCGGATCGGGGAGTTGAGCACCTTTGTGCTCCTCCAGCAGCTGATGGCCGATCCGGCTCTGGACTTGCCCGTCTGGGCCTGCGGCGGGATCGGGCCGCACACCGCCGCGGCCGCGGTGGTCGGCGGGGCGGCCGGAGTCGTGCTGGATACGCAGCTCGCCCTTCTGGCGGAGTCCGGCCTTCCGGACGACGTCGCGGCGGCCGTGCGGAACCTGGACGGTTCGGAGACGGCCGTGGTGGCCGGGCACCGGGTGCTGTGGCGCCGGGGGCCGGACGCGCCGGCGGTGCCGGACGACCCGGTGAAGGTGGCCGGCCTGCTCGGTGCCGGGGATCTGCGGACGCAGCTGCTCCCCGTCGGGCAGGACGGCTTCCTGGCCTCCCGGTTCGCCGCGCAGTGGCGCGATGCCGGTGGGGCGGTCCGTGCGGTCACCGCCGCCATGTGCGAGGCGGTGCGGGAGGACGCGCCGCTCGACGCGCTGCGCGACGGTTCCGCGATGAGCCGCGCGCTGGGTACGCAACTCCCCCTCGCCCAGGGGCCGATGACCCGGGTCAGTGATCAGCCGGGGTTCGCCGCGGCGGTCGCGGAGGACGGCGCGCTGCCGTTCCTGGCGCTGGCGCTCGCCGGTCCGGAGCAGACGCGCACGCTGCTGGAGCAGACGCGTTCCGCGCTGGACGGCCGGCCCTGGGGGGTGGGGGTGCTCGGCTTCGCTCCCCAGCGCACCAGGGCCGCACAGCTGGAGATCATCCGGGAGTTCCAGCCGTCCTGCGCGATCATCGCGGGCGGCCGGCCCTCGCAGGCGGCCGCACTGGAAGAGGCCGGTATCGACACGTTCCTGCATGTGCCCTCGCCCGGCGTGCTGCGGCAGTTCCTGGACGTCGGCGTCCGCAAGTTCGCCTTCGAGGGGTCCGAGTGCGGCGGCCACATCGGGCCGCGGAGCAGTTTCGCGCTGTGGGAGGCCCAGATCGGCGTCCTCACCGAGTTCCTCGACGCGGCCGAGGACGCCGAGGGCGACACGCTGCGGGTGCTGTTCGCCGGCGGGATTCACGACGCACGTTCGGCGGCGATGGTCGCCGCGCTCGCCGCTCCGCTGACCGCCCGTGGCGTGGCCGTGGGCATGCTCATGGGTACCGCCTATCTGTTCACCGAGGAGGCGGTGAGCCATGGCGCGGTGCAGCCGCTCTTCCAGCGGCAGGTGCTCGCGGCGCGGCGGACCGAGCTGCTCGAAACGGCGCCCGGCCACACGACGCGGTGTGTGACCAGCCCCTTCACCGACAACTACCGCGGAATCAAGGAGGATTTGCGGTCGCAGGGCGTCCCGGAGCGGCAGGCGTGGGAACAGCTGGAACGGCTCAATGTCGGCCGGCTGCGGATCGCCAGCAAGGGCGTGGAACGGGTCGGCGAGGAGCTGACCGAGGTGGACGAGGCCCGGCAGCTCGTCGAGGGCATGTTCATGGCCGGCGAGGTCGCCGTGCTCCGGAACCGGGCCACCACGATCGGCGAGCTGCACGCGTCCGTCAGCGGCGCCGCCGCCGACTTCTACACCGAGCGCTCGGCGCGGGCGCGCGAACGGCTCGGTGTCGCCCCGCAGTCGGGCGAGGAACTCCCCGCACCGGCCCCCCTGGACATCGCCGTGGTCGGCATGTCCTGCATGTTCCCGGACGCGCCGGACCTCGCCGCCTACTGGGCGAACGTGGTCGGAGGAGCCGACGCCGTCACGGAGGTGCCCACCGAGCGGTGGGACCCGGCGGTCTACTACGCACCCCAGGCGGACGGCGGCCACACCGATTCCAAGTGGGGCGGTTTCCTGCCGGACATACCGTTCGATCCGCTGCGGTACGGCATTCCGCCGTCCTCGCTGGGCAGCATCGAGCCGGTGCAGCTGCTGTCACTGGAGGCGGCGCGCCTGGCACTGGAGGACGCCGGGTACGGGGAGCGGGACTTCGACCGGTCCCGGGCCGCCGTGGTCTTCGGGGCCGAGGCGGGCAGCGACCTGTCCCACACCGCCGCGCTGCGCTCGTTGCTGCCGGCCTACGTGGGGCAGCTGCCGCCCGAGCTGGACGCACAGCTGCCCCGGCTCACCGAGGACTCGTTCCCCGGGATGCTGGCCAACGTCATCTCCGGCCGGATCGCCAACCGGCTCGACCTGCGGGGGATGAACTACACGGTGGACGCGGCCTGCGCCTCCTCGCTGGCCGCGGTGGACGTGGCGTGCAAGGAACTGGCCGCCGGCACCAGCGACCTCGTCCTGTGCGGCGGCGCCGACCTCCACAACGGCATCAACGACTACCTGCTCTTCTCCTCGGTCCGGGCGCTGTCCCCGACCGGCCGCTCCCGCCCCTTCGACAGCGCGGCGGACGGGATAGCGCTGGGCGAGGGCGTCGCCTGCCTGGTGCTCAAGCGGCTTTCCGACGCGGAGCGCGACGGGGACCGCGTCTATGCCGTGATCAAGGGTGTCGGCAGTGCCAGCGACGGCAAGTCCCTCGGCCTGACCGCACCCCGTGCCGAGGGGCAGCGTGCCGCGCTGGAGCGCGCCTACCGCCACGCGGGCATCTCTCCGACGGAGGTCGGGCTGATCGAGGCGCACGGCACCGGGACCATGGTCGGCGACCGTACCGAACTGGGCGCCCTCACCGAGCTGTTCACGCAGGCCGGAGCGGCGCCCGGGAGCTGTGCGCTGGGGTCGGTGAAGTCGCAGATCGGGCACACCAAGTGCGCCGCCGGTCTGGCGGGTCTGATCAAGACCGCGATGGCGCTGCGCAACGGCGTCAAGCCGCCGACGCGGCAGCTGGAGCAGCCCAACCCGGCCTGGGACCAGGAGAGCAGCCCGTTCGCCTTCCACACCTCGGCGCGGCCGTGGGCGGCGCGGCCGGCCGAGCGGGTCGCCGGGGTCAGCGCCTTCGGTTTCGGCGGCACCAACTTCCATGTCGTGCTGCGGGCCCACGACGAGGGGCCGCCGCCGGTGCAGGGGCTCGACGCCTGGCCGGCCGAGCTGTTCGTCTTCCGTGGCGCGGACCGTGCGGACGCCGACCGGGCGATCCAGGAGCTGCTGGACCTGGTGGAGCGGAACGAGCGGGACGGTCGCCCGTGGCGGTTGCGTGACTTCGCGGTGACCGCCTCCCGCCGCTGCGACGCCTCCCGGCATCCGGTGCGGTCGGCGGTCGTGGCGGGGGACCTGGACGAGCTGGCCGTGCTGCTCGGGCGGGCGCGGGCGGGCGAACACGATCCGGCCGCGGGGGTCTTCGCCGCCGGGGCGGACGACGGGTCTCTGGACGGTGCGGCGGACACGAAGGTGGCGTTCCTCTTTCCCGGCCAGGGCAGTCAGCGGCCGGACATGCTCGCCGACCTGTTCGTCGCCTTCCCGGAGGTCCAGCGCTACCTTCAGCTCGGCCGCGAGTGGGCGGCGGACCTCTTCCCGCCGGACGCCTTCGACCCGGCCGTCGCGGCCGGGCAGCGGGCCAGGGTCACCGACACCACGGTGGCCCAGCCCGTCCTGGGCATGGTCGGCCTGGCCGCGTACGACCTCTTCAGCCGCGCCGGTGTGGTCCCGGACATGGTGGCCGGGCACAGCTACGGCGAACTGGTGGCGCTGTGCGCCGCCGGGGCGCTGGACCCGGCGACCCTCCTGGAGCTGAGTGCGCGGCGGGCCGAGGCGATCGTGTCCGCGGCCGGGCCGGAGCCCGGTGCGATGGCCGCGGTGTCGGCCGGCGTCGAGGACGTCTCCGGTCAGCTCGACGCGGCGGGCCTGGCGGACCGCGTCGTCATCGCGAACCACAACGCGCCCGAACAGGTCGTCCTCTCCGGGCCCGCCGACGCCGTCGCGGCCGCGGTGGAGCGGCTTCGCGCGCACGGTTTCGGCGCCAAGACCCTCCCGGTGGCCTGCGCCTTCCACAGCCCGGTCGTCGCCGGCGCCGCCGAGCGGTTCGCCGAGGCACTCGCCGGGGCGCCGGTGCGCGCACCGCAGACGCCGGTGTGGGCCAACCGCACGGCGTCCGTCTACGCGCCGCGACCCGAGGACGTACGCACCGAACTGGCCGCACAGATCGGCGCGCCCGTCCGGTTCACCGAGCAGATCGAGCGGATGTACCAGGCCGGGGCCCGTGTCTTCGTCGGGGTCGGGCCCGGCTCGACGCTCCCCTCCCTCGTGTCCGCGATCCTCCGGGACCGTCCGCACACGACGGTCGGCTGCGAGACGGCGGGCGGCCGGGGGGTGCGCGGTTTCCTCGGCGCGCTCGCCCAGCTGGCCGTGGCCGGCGTGCGGGTGCGCACCCGCTGGCTGTTCCACGGCCGCCACGCCACCGACCTGCGGCACACGACTCCCCCCGAACGACCCGGCTGGACCGTCAACGGGCACCTGGTGCGTACCCGTGACGGCAGCCCGCTGCCCGGCTCTCTCAGGCCGGCCCGACGTATCCAGGAGATGTTGGTGACGACGCCCGACCCCCACGAAGCTGCCGTCAGCCCGGACCGGATGGTCTCCGAGTTCCTGCGCACCAGCCGGGAGATCGTCGCAGCGCAACGCGATGTGCTGCTCACGTACTTCGGTGCCGCGGCGGGCACCCCGGCCCTCGCACCGCCGGTCCCGCCGATGCCCGTCCACCAGGCACCCGTCCCGGTCCAACCGGTCACGACCGCCCTGGTCGAGCCGGTCACGTCGATGCCGGCCCCCGGCGACCCCGGCCCCCTCGCGCCCGCCCCGGAGGCGGCCTCCGCGCCGGTGCAGGCGGCCGCCGCCACTGCCGCGCCGCTCACCGAGGAGGACGTGCTGCAGACCATCCTGGGCCTCATCAGCGAACGCACCGGCTATCCGGTGGACATGATCGAGCCCGATCTCGATCTGGAGGCCGACCTGAGCGTCGACTCGATCAAACGGATCGAGATCGCCGGTGAACTGGCCGCCCGGGTCCGGTCCGGCAGTGGGGAGGGGGCGGGCGTCTCCCAGCTCGACGACGCGGAGCTGGACGCGCTGTCCGCGGCCCGCACCGCCTCCGGCATCGCCGGCCTGCTGATGGCACGGCTGCGCGGCGGCGAGGAGCAGCCCCCCGAGGACCGGAGCCCGTCGGAGACGGCCGGCCGTCCGGACGCGGTGGAGGTGGTCGCCGAGGCGCCCGCCCGGCTGCTGCTGCGGCAGGTGGCCCTTCCCGAGCCGGCCGCTGGCCCCGGGGCGTTGTCCGGAAAGCGCTTCGCGCTGCTGGGCGGGGACAGCCCGGTGGGCGAGCGTTTGGCAACTCAACTCACCGCACGGGGCGCGGAGTTCGTCGTACGTGACGGTCAGCATCTGCTGACGGACCAGGACGGCCCGCTGGACGGTGTGCTCCACCTGGAGGCGCTGACCGGCACCGAGGAGCCGTTGCTGCCGGAGTCGTTCCCGGTGGTGCAGGCCGCGCTGCGGCGCGGGCCGCGGTGGCTGATCACCGCTGTCCCCGGCGGTGCGGCGGCGGACGACGGGCGGCCGGACGGGCTGCGGGGGATGTTCCGGACGATCGCCCAGGAGTATCCGGACACGGTCGCCAGGGTGGTCGAGGTCGCTCCGGACGAGTCGGCGGAGGACCTGGCGGCCACGCTGGTCGGCGAGTTGCTCGCCACCGACCGCGCCCCGGTCGTCCTGCGCTCCTCCGGCGGCCGGTACGGCCTCGAACTGGCCGAGACCGGCCTCGGCCGGCTGGGCACCACGGGAGCCGGGCCGGCCGGCGACGGTGCGGCCGAGGCCACCGCGATCGGCCTGGACCGGGACGCCGTGGTGCTGTTGGTGGGCGGAGCCCGGGGCATCACGGCACGCTTCGCCGCGACCCTGGCGGCGGCCGCCGGCTGCCGGATCGAGCTGGTCGGCCGGACCGCCGCGCCGAGTGGCCCGGAAGACCCGGCCACCCGGTCGGCGCCCGACCGCGAGACACTCCGGGCCACCCTGGCGGCGCTCGGCAACCGCACCCCGGCCGAGATCGAGCGGACCGCCGGGCAGATCCTCGCGCAGCGCGAGATCAGCGCCACGGTCGACGAACTGCGCTCTCTGGGCAGTGCGGTGCGCTACCACTCGGCGGACACCCGGGACGCCGAAGCGCTGCACCGGGTGGTGAAGGACATCCACGCCGAGCACGGCCGGCTGGACGGTGTGGTGTACGCCGCCGGGGTGATCGAGGACCGGATGCTGGCGGAGAAGGACACCGAGTCCTTCCGGCGGGTGTTCGACACCAAGGTCGACGGCGCCCGGACACTGCTGGAGGCGGTGGAGGACCTGCCCGGCCCCCCTGGCTTCACGGTGTTCTTCGGCAGCATCTCGGCCGTTCTGGGCAGCCGCGGCCAGGTGGACTACGCCGCGGCGAACGACGCCTTGCAGAGCATGGGCAGCCGCTGGGCCGCCCGCACCGGCTCCCGGCTCCTCACGGTCCACTGGGGACCGTGGGCGCCCACCGGTCAGCACACGGGCATGGTGACCCCCGAGCTGGCACGGGAGTACGCCCGCCGGGGCATCCGGCTGATCGACCCCGAGGAAGGCACCCTCTGCCTGCTGCGCGAACTCGCCTGGGGCGAGCAGTCGGCCCAGTCCGTCGTCTACACCGCGTCGGGGTGGTGAGATGACCAGGGGGGAAGACGGCGCGGGCGCACAGATCGCCATCGTCGGCATGGCGGTCCTGCTGCCGGGCGCGGCAGACCTCGACGCGTACTGGCGCAACCTGGTCACCGGGGTGGACGCGATCACCGATGTGCCGGCCGGCCGCTGGGATGCCAGCTTCTACGATCCGCAGGCGGTGGGGCGCTCGGACCGCGTCTACTGCCGGCGGGGCGGTTTCGTCGACGAGCTGGCCGAGGTCGAGGTGACCCAGTTCGGGATCATGCCCCACTCGGTGGCGGGGACCGAACCGGACCAGCTCATCGCGCTGAAGGTGGTCGCGGACGCGATCGCCGACGCGGGCGGCCAGGACCGGTTGCCCGACCGCGACCGGATCGGGGTGATCCTGGGGCGCGGCGGCTACCTGACCCCCGGGCTGTCCCGCGGGTCCCAGCGGGTGCGCACCGCCAACCAGCTCGTGCGCACGCTGGGAGAGTTGCTGCCCGACCTCGGAGCCGACCACATCGAGCGGGTCCGGCAGGCGTTCGTCCAGCAGCTCGGGCCGGACGACCCCGAGCAGGCGATCGGCCTGGTGCCCAACCTCACCGCCTCCCGGGTCGCCAACCGGCTCGACCTGCGCGGCCCCGCGTACACCGTGGACGCCGCCTGTGCGTCCTCGCTGGTCGCGGTCGACCAGGCGGTGGGCGAACTGGCCGGCGGGCGCTGCGATCTGATGCTCGCGGGTGGTGTCCACCACTGCCACGACATCACCCTGTGGAGCGTGTTCGCGCAGCTGCGGGCGCTCTCTCCCAGCCAGCGGATACGCCCCTTCGACCGGGCCGCGGACGGCCTGCTCATCGGTGAGGGCTCCGGTGTGGTGGTCCTCAAGCGGCTCAGCGACGCGCAGCGCGACGGCGACCGGATCTATGCCGTGATCCGCGGCACCGGCGTGGCGAGCGACGGGCGCAGCGGCAGCCTCGTCAACCCGGACTCCGGGGGGCAGGTGAAGGCGGTGCGGCAGGCGTGGCGCGCGGCCGGTCTCGACCCCGCCCGCCCGGGTTCGATCGGGTTGCTGGAGGCCCACGGCACCGCGGCTCCGGCCGGTGACGCCACCGAACTGGCCACCGTGCAGGAGGTGTTCGGCAGCGCGGACGGCGAGGAGCGGGCGGTCATCGGGTCGGTGAAGTCGATGATCGGCCACACCATGCCGGCCGCGGGCGTGGCCGGCCTGGCCAAGGCGGCGCTCGCCGTCCACCACGCGGTGCTGCCGCCCACGCTGCACTGCGACGACCCGCACCCGGCGCTGGAGCGGACCCGTTTCCGACCGATCCCGGTGGCGCAGGCGTGGGAGACCGAGGGCGGGTCAGGGGTCCGGCGGGCCGCCGTGAACGCCTTCGGCTTCGGCGGCATCAACGCGCATGTGGTGCTCGAAGCCCCGCCCGAGGGCGCGGCCGGCCGGCGTAACCGGCCCGCGGTGTCGGTGCGGGAACACACCCGCGTGCTGCGGCTCACCGCCGACAGCCCCGGGCAGCTCGCCGGCCTGCTGGACGCCGACGACGCGGCGGTGCGCGCGGCCGGTCTCGACGACCGGGCTCCCGGCGAGGGACGCAGCCGGCTCGGCATCGTCGACCCGACGGCCAAGAGCCTCGCCCTGGCGCGCAGGGCGGTGGCCAAGGGCCGCCCGTGTCGGGGCCGCGGCGATGTGTGGTTCACCGCCGAGCCGCTGCTCGGCGGGGACGACGGCGGGCAGGTGGCCTTCGTCTTTCCGGGACTTGAGGCCGAGTTCCGGCCCCATGTCTCCGACGTCGCACAGCACTTCGGGCTGGACGCCCTGCTCCCCGCCGTCCGCGCCGGGCAGCCGACCGAGGTGGCGGATGTCGGCCGGCACGGGGGCGAGGTGGTCGCGGTGGGCCGGGTACTGGACGCCGCCCTGCGGCGGATGGCCATCGTGCCGGACGCGGTCGCCGGCCACAGTGTGGGCGAGTGGACCGCCATGGTCACGGGTGGGTTGTTCGCCGGCCGTGCGGTGGACGAGTTCATGGCGGACTTCGACCCGGACGAGCTGCGGGTGCCGGGCCTGGCCTTCGCCGTGCTGGGCGCTCCGGCCGACCGGGTCGCGGCCGCCCTGGAGGACCGCCCCGAGATCGTGCTGTCCCACGACAACGCGCCGGACCAGGCCATGGTGTGCGGCCCGCCCGGCCCGGTGGACGAGCTCGTGCGCTGGTTTCGCGCGCGGAACGTCGTCGGCCAGGTCCTGCCGTTCCAGTCCGGCTTCCACACCCCGATGCTGGCTCCCTACCTCGAACCGATCCGCCGTGCCGCGAGCCGGTTCACGCTGTATCCGCCGGCCGTTCCGGTGTGGTCGGCGACCACGGCGTCGGTCTACCCGCCCACCGAGGCCGAGGTCCGCGCGCTGTTCCTCAGGCATCTGCTGGAACCCGTGCGCTTCCGCCCGCTGACCGAGGCGATGTACGCGGCCGGCGTCCGGGTCTTCGTACAGGCGGGAACGGGCCAGGTCGGCGCGCTGATCGACAACACCCTGCACGGCCGGCCGCACCTGGCGGTGGCCGCCAACTCTCCGCACCGCAGCGGACTGGCCCAGCTGCACCGGGTCGCCACCGCACTGTGGACGGAAGGCGGCGACCCGGATTTCCGGCCGCTGCGCGCCGGCCGCGGAGCGGCGTCGAAGCGCCCGCCGGTCCGGCTGGACCTCGGCGGGGGTCTGGTCTCCTTCGACGAGGGCACCCTCGGCAGCCTCCGCTCGGCACTGGCGGCCCGGCCCGCGGCAAGCACGGGCGGCGAACTGTCCGCGCTGGAGGCGGCGGCCGACCGGCTCCCGGTAGCCGGCGAACTGAGCGCGCTGCTCAGGGACACCGCGGAAACGGCGTCGGCGGTGCTCACCGCCGCCCGGACAGCTCGAACGGGCTCCCCGGCGGCGCCCCCAGCACCGGCGGCGCCTCCCGCGCCGACCGCCGTGCCGAGCTCCCCGACGCCCGGCGGGCAGGAGTTCCGTACCGTCCTGCGGGTCTCCACCGACACCATGCCGTACCTGCTGGACCACTGCTTCTTCGCGCAGCGTCCCGGCTGGCCCGACGAGGCCGACCGCTGGCCGGTGGTCCCGGCCACCACGGTGATCCACCACATGATGGAGTGCGCCGAGCGGGCGGTGCCCGGCTCGTCCGCCGTGGCGGTGCACGGGGTGCAGCTCAACCGGTGGGTGACCGTCAGCCCGGCCGCTGATGTGCCGGTCACCGTGGCACCGCAGGAACCCGGTCGGGTCGGGGTGACCTTCGGCCGGTTCGCCCGTGCCGAGGTCGAACTCGCGGCAGGCCCCCCGGAGGCGCCGCCCCGCCCGTGGACCTGGGATACCGCCACCGAACGGCCCCCGGAGATCACCGCCGAGCAGCTCTACACGGACCGCTGGATGTTCCACGGCCCGCTGTTCCAGGGCGTCACCGAGCTGACCGCGGTCGGCCCCCGCCACGTACGCGGGAAGCTCACCACCCCGCCCGCCCCCGGCGCCCTGCTGGACAACGTCGGTCAGCTGCTCGGCTACTGGATCATCAGCACCCTGACCGAGCGGACCGTGGTGTTCCCGGTCCGTATGCGACGGATGCGCTTCCACGGCCCGCACCCCGCGACCGGCACCACGCTGGACTGTCTCGTCACCGTCACCTCCGTCACCGACACCGCGGTGGAGGCGGACATCCAGCTGGTCGCCGACGGCCGGGTGTGGGCGGAGATCCACGGCTGGCAGGACCGCCGCTTCGACAACCGCGAGGAGACCAGGGTCCAGGAACGGTTCCCCGAGCGGAACACCCTCTCCCGCGTCCAGCGGGGCGGCTGGTCGCTCGTCCACGACCGCTGGCCGGACCTCGCCTCGCGCGATCTCGTCATGCGCAACCACCTCAGCAGCGCGGAACGCGAGGAGTACGAGCAGCGCCCGCCCCGCGGCCGTGCACAGTGGCTGCTGGGCAGGATCGCGGTCAAGGACGCCGTCCGCCAGTGGCTGTGGGATCACGGCGAGGGGCCCGTCTTCCCCGCGGAGATCCGGGTGAGCAACGACGGGGCCGGCCGGCCCCGGGTCGCCGGGCTCCACGGCCGGACCCTGCCCGAGCTGGACGTCACGCTGGCGCACTGCGCGGAGACCGGCGTGGCCATGGTGCGCCCCCGTACCGGAACCGGACCCGGCGGGATCGGCATCGACGTGGAGGAGATCGCCGAACGCCCGGTGCAGGCCCAGGTGATGGCGCTCGGCCCGGCCGAGCGCGCGCTCCTCGGGGTGCAGCAGACCGCGACGGGTGAGCCCGGAGGCCTGTGGTTCACCAGGTTCTGGGCGGCCAAGGAAGCGGTGGCCAAGGCGCGCGGCACCGGACTGCAAGGGCGGCCGAAGGACTTCGCCGTGGTCGCCGCGCAGCCGGAGGAACTGCTGGTGGAGGCGGCGGGCCGACGGTACCGGGTGTGGTGCCGCCGGATCGGCAATCCGGCAGACCTGACGGACAGGGAGTACGTCGTCGCATGGACGACGGAATCGACGGAAACGACGGACGAACGGGAGACGACGCGGTGAACAGCGGTCAGACACAGCCACCGGTGTGCGCGGACGAGACAGTGGTGTTCGAGGAGATCACCGCAATGCTGCGGACCGTGCTCGACGATCAGGGGCTGGACGAGGTCGAGATGACCCGGGACACCCGGTTCCACGACGACCTGGACCTGGAGAGCATCGATCTGGTCACCCTCGGCGGCCAGTTGGCGGCGCGGTACGGGGAGCGGGTGAACTTCGCCGAGTTCCTGGCCGGCCTCGAACTCGAAGAGATCATCTACCTCACGATCGGCCGGCTCGTGGACTACGTGGCCGGCTCCCTGCGCCGGACGGGAGAGGGCTGAACGGTGGCGGTGATCAACGCCAACGGCATCGCACTGCACGTGGAGCGGATGCCCGCCCGGAACCCCGCGGACACCGCGGCGCCGCCCACGGTGGTGTTCATCCACGGCATGCTCGTGGACAGCCTCGTCAGCTACTACTTCACCCTGGCGCCGGTCCTCGCCGCCGAGGGGATGGACGTGATCATGTACGACCTGCGCGGTCATGGTCACAGTGAGCGGGTGCCGAGCGGCTACCTGCTGGAGGACTTCGTCGGCGACCTCGACGCGCTGCTCGACCGGCTGGAGGTGGCCGGACCGGTCCATCTGGTCGGCAACTCCTACGGCGGCACCATCGCGTTCAGCTACGCGGCCCGCCGGCCCGAGCGGGTCGCCAGCATCGCGGTGATCGAGTCAGAGCCGGCCACCGAGGCCTGGTCGCGCAAGATGGCCGTCAACCTCCGGCGGGCAGCCGACGAGTTCGCCCGTACCGACCTCCATGAGCAGCTGACCCGGGAGCACGGCGCGCATGCGACGCGCCGGGTGAAGTCGGCGTCGCGGCTCCTGACGTCCAGCACCATGGCCCGGGACATTCCTGCCAGCCGGCTGCTGGAAGAGGACGAGATCCGGGCACTACGCTGCCCGGTGCTGGCCGTCTACGGCAGCGAGTCGGATCTCGCCGCCCAGGAGCCGTGGCTGAAGTCGCTGCTCCAAGACTGCCGGACCGTCGTGGTGCCCGAGCAGGAGCACTGGGTCCTGATGGGGGCCACGGACCTGGTGAGCGACCTGGTCACCGGGTGGGTCCGCGAGCACCACGCGGCCGGCGCGGCAGAGGCCGGCGGCGGCCGGTGAGCAGATTCCTGTTCGTGGTGCCGCCACTGGTCGGCCACATCAACCCCACGCTCGGCGTCGCGGCGGAGCTGGTCCGGCGGGGGCACGAGGTGGCCTGGGCCGGACTGCCGGATGTGCTGCGGCCGTTGGCGGGTGAGCGGGCGGCGGTGTTCCCGTGTGCCACGCCGCCGCTCGACGACCCTGCCCTGCTGCGGCCGCTCTCGCTCCGGGGACCGGCGGCACTGAAGTTCCTCTGGGAGCGGTTCCTCATCCCCCTGGCGGAGGAGATGGCCCCGGGTGTGCGGACCGCGGTGGCGGAATTCCGTCCGGACGTCCTGATCGCCGACCAGCAGGCCGTCGCCGGCGGGCTGCTGGCCGAGCGGCTGGGTATCCCCTGGGCCACGTCGGCGACCACCTCGGCGGGGTTCACCGCCCTGGCCGGCATGCCCAAGGTGGAGGAGTGGATCATCGATGTGCTGCACGCCCTGCGGCAGCGGATCGGCGACCCGGACGGCACGGTGGACCCGCGGCTGTCCGACCGACTCGTGCTGACCTTCAGCACCGGGGAACTGGTCGGCCCGGCGGATTCCTTCGGCGACCAGGTACGGTTCGTCGGCCCGTCCCTCGCCCCCCGGCCGTCCACCGCCGGCTTTCCGTGGGACCGGCTGGACCCCGCTCGCGCCACGGTCCTGATCACCCTGGGCACGGCCAACGCCGAGGTCGGGGAGCGTTTCCTGGCCGTCTGCGCAGAGGCGGTACGGTCCCGGTCGGACCGGCTGCAAGCGGTGGTCGTCGACCCGTCGGGAACCGTGCAGGAGAGCGGAGACGGACTGCTCGTGCGCCGGAGCGTGCCCCAGCTGGCGCTCCTGGAGCGGTGCGCCGCCGTGGTCTGCCACGGCGGGCACAACACCGTCTGCGAGGCACTGTGGCACGGGCTGCCGCTCGTGGTCGCCCCCATCCGCGACGACCAGCCCACCATCGCCGCCCAGGTGGTCGACGCCGGCGCCGGCGTCCGCGTCCGGTTCGGCCGGGCGACCGCCGACCAGCTCGGCACGGCCCTGGACTCGGTACTCGGCGAGCCGGGCTACCGAGCGGCCGCGGAACGGGTCGGCCGGTCCTTCCGCTCCGCCGGGGGCGCGCCCGCCGCGGCGGCACACCTCGAAACCCTCGCCGCTCCCCCAGCCACCGGAAGGCTTCGATGACGAGCAGGACCGACCGGGTCACCGCGCTGCGCCCCCGTTACCAGGACGACCTGGCGCACGGCTGGGAGCGGTTCTTCGCTCCGCGCCGCACCGACTGCCCGTGGTGCGGCGCGGCCCGGCTGAAGGTACGACTCCGGACCCGCGACCTGTTGCAGGGCAAGCCCGGCAGGTTCGTCCTGGAACAGTGCCAGGACTGCCACCACGTCTTCCAGAACCCCCAACTCAACGCCGAGGGGCTGGAGTTCTACTACCGCGACTTCTACGACGGGCTCGGCGAGGAGAACCTCGCCGAGCTCTTCCGGGGCCACGAAACCCGCTACCCGCTCAGGGCGCAGGCCGTACTGCCGCACGCCGAGCCGGAGACCTGGCTCGACGTGGGTACGGGACAGGGGCACTTCTGCAAGGCGGCGCGCACCGTCCTGCCCCGTACCGTCTTCGACGGGCTGGACATCAGCGCGGGCGTCGAGTCGGCCCGGCAACGCGGCTGGGTGCAGCGGGGCTACCGGGGCGCCTTCGTCGAGCTGGCCGCGGACCTGGCCGCGCGGTACGACGTGGTCAGCATGTTCCACTACCTGGAGCACAGCACCGATCCCGAGGCCGAGCTGTTCGCGGCCCACCGGGCGCTGCGCCCCGGCGGGCATCTGCTGATCGAGGTTCCGGACCCGCAGTGCCGCTTCGGCCGACTGCTCGGCCGCTGGTGGCTGCCCTGGCTCCAGCCGCAGCACCTGCACTTCATCCCGGTGGGAAACCTGCGCGAGAGACTGACCCAGCTGGGCTTCACCGTGGTCGCGGAGGAGCACGCCGCACCGCACGACCCCGTCGACCTGGCCGCCGCGGCCTGGCTGGCCCTGAGCAGCCTGGCCCCCCGCAAGGACGAACCCTGGTTCGCCGAGGCACCCGGCAGAACACGCCGCGCCCTGCGCGCCACCGTGCTCGCCGCGGGCATACCCCTCCTCCTGCTGGGCGCCCTGCTGGACCGCCTGCTCAAGCCCACGCCCCGACGGCGGCCCGGCTTCTCCAACGCCTACCGTCTCCTGGCGCGCCGCGACGACCGACGAAGCAGCTGACGGTGGCCTTGCCGGGGCAGCCGGTGGCGCCGAGACGTAGAAATGGCTGCGGACGCCGAGGGTGCCGGCACGCACCCAGCGGCCGGCACCGACGACCGGTCCGACTGCTCGGCGCCCCCCATTCCGGCGGGCACACCGGGATAGGGCCGGAGCCCCGCCGGAACCGCCAGCAGCCTCCCTCCGTCCTCCTTCCGTCTGGTTGTGAGACGAAGGGGGCGAAGGTGTTTGCGTGGCTGTTGCTGTGGCTGGTGTTGGGCATCTGGTTAACCGCCGGGGCATTCACCTACGTGACCTGGAAGCGCCGACGCCATCCCGCACGGCACCGGCGCTGGTGGGTGGTGGGGATGAGTACCGGCGCCCTGGGGTATGCCCACACACTCGCCTACGGTTTCGCACTGACGCGACCGACCGAGATATGCGGACAGCGGACGCTGGACAACGACTATCCGCTGACCCACGCCCGCGTCGACGCGTTCCCCCCACGCCTCGCGTGCTACTGGACGGATTCGTCGACATACGGCCCCAGCCACCCCACGGCCGCCGGCACCTGGCTGCTGTGGTGCGGCGCGGCCCTCCTGGTGGCAGGCACGGTTACCTGGGCGATGTCTCTGAACTCACGTACACCACGTTGGGCCAGAGCGGGCACGATCCTGGCCCCCGCGGCCGCCGCCACCATCTGGGCCACTCGAGTCGCCCCACTCATGAGCCTGTCGACCATCGATCTCGACAACGAGTGCTTCCGCTGGCAGGTGGCCCATCTCCACTCCGCCCCCTCCGGCGAAATCATGAATACCGAGCGCAGCTTCCTGCCACCGGCCGTCGACTGCATCTTCACCGACGGCACCAGCAGCCTCATCCGCATGGAAAACCTCGGGCTGTCGTGCTGCCTGACCGTTTTTCTCATCTGCTGCGGCGCGCTCAGGCTGCTCAAAGCGCCAATGCCTCTGGGAAGCCAGGAACGATAGCGAACGGCGTGAGAGGCGCAGCTATTGCAGACAAGGCTGGAGGGGGCCAGCACCATCGCTGCCGCGGCCCTCAACTGCCACCCCATCGCCTCATGACCTGAGGCTGCCCTTGCGGGCGTCACTGAGCCGCGCCGCGCAGCAACCAACGACGCACCTGCACTTCCACGAGCACACGCCTAACTCCCGGACGAGTAGGAGCGGATACATCCCACCCGTACTTCCGCTCGAATGCCGTCACGACCTCGCGAGGAAACCCGTCACGGATCAGCGATGCGTCCCCCTCGGCGACGACCGGAAACCGGCCGTCCTCCAATGCCAGGGAGACACGCGACTCCTTCTCAACATTCCTCACCTTGACCGAACTGCCATCCACACCGATCCACCACCTGTCGCCCTGGTGGACAAACCAGACCGGCGTGACATGGGCCGAGCCATCCGGACGCACAGTGCACAACCAGACGTTCTTTTCCTTGGCCAAGCGCATACGGATGGCCGGCTCCAGCGTGTTCGCGAGATCATTCACTCTGTCATCTGACCAGCACGCCTGACGAAGCACATCGGGCAGTGCGCCGGACCATCGTCCTAGGTCTCAAGCCCCAAAGAAGCGGTGCCTCAATCGCCTTCAGGTGGAATCCACGCTCGACTCCCGGGCCTCCAAGTACTGCACTTCCTGCAGGTGATAACAGAGTGACTGGCTGACTGTTCCAGCGACGTACAGACCAACCCCCACGACGGACGTGGGCAGCGCCGCCCCCAGAAGGCCGAGCATCTGCCACCACATACGGGGTTCCAGACATTGCACGGACGGAGACAGATCGCGGAAGAGCAGCGCCGCGCATTCCTGGGTGCCGTCAACTGAATACGGCACTGCCAGCAGATAGACGAGCCAGCCCCATAGTCCCGCAGCCACCACCAGAGCCAGCAGACCCCGCCTCTTCCGCCGCGCCGCACGTCGCCAGAAGGCCGACCTTAACTCTGCCGCCGTTTCCATGCGTTCATCCCCCATGACCCTTAATGATCTCGTTCAGGCGACTCTACCTGGGGCGTCTGACAGACCCTGAGACGCAGGGAGCCCACAGCTTGCTTCAGGCCATTTCCCGCTCGCGTATGCGCATCGATTTGCGGGCCGTACCACCTGGGCACAAAGAGTGGAGCTCCCGGCGGGCTGCGATGGACCTACCCCTCCGAGCGCGCCAAGCGTCATGAGTGGGCCAAGCTACCCGTTGAACTGGCCCTGTTTCGGAAGTCGCCGGCCTTCAGACAACGAGCGCAGATCAATTGCCTGCGCCTACTCACTCCTTATCGGGTAGCCGTGCGCATCCGCCACGCACCCCCGCCGGCGTACCGTCCCGTGTACCCAAGGAGACCCTCCGCCGACCGCACCAGCACCTGAGGGATAAAGGCTGGGAGGTAACGTCCGACCGTGAGAGGTACCCAAGTCGGACACTGCACGCCGCCGCAGTCCGCCGCCCCAGTAGCCCCGCCGCAGAATTCCGGATTCCGGCGGGGCTACGACGAGGGCCTGACCTCCTGGAGACCCGCTCGTGCCTGCAGCGCTCACCGGGGTGCTTGCCCTGGAGTGATCTCCAGTTCCTCCCCGGCACGCGAGCGGGCCCCTCGATCGCGATCGGGGCCCGCATGGTCTCTATCTCTATCTCTGCCTCTGTCTGCTGTTCACGCCCGACGCAGTGCGGAGTGGCCCGCGAAGCGCGCCGAGTCGCCCAACTCCTCCTCGATTCGGATCAGTTGGTTGTACTTCGCCGTGCGGTCGGAGCGGGAGAGTGAACCGGTCTTGATCTGACCGCAGCCCGTCGCCACCGCCAGATCCGCGATAGTGGTGTCCTCCGTCTCGCCCGAGCGGTGCGACATGACAGCCGTCCAGCCCGCCTGGTGGGCCGTGGCCACCGCGGCCAGCGCCTCGGTCAGGGTCCCGATCTGGTTGACCTTGACCAGGACCGAGTTGCCGACGCCGGTGCGGATGCCCTCGCGCAGCAGCGTCTCGTTGGTGCAGAACACATCGTCGCCGGTGAGCTGACAGCGGTCGCCGACGCGGGCGGTCAGCTCGCGCCAGCCGTCCAGGTCGTTCTCCGCCATCGGGTCCTCGATGGAGACGACCGGATAGGCGTCGATGAGCTTGGCCAGGTAGTCGGCGTGCTCGGAGGGGGTGCGGCGCACCCCCTCGCCCGCGTAGTCGTACACCCCGTCGCGGAAGAACTCCGACGACGCCGGGTCCATGACCAGGCCGATGTCCGCGCCGGGGCGGTAGCCGGTGCGCTCGATAGCGGTCATCACGAAGTCGAGCGCCTCCTCAGCCGTACGCAGCGCGGGCGCGAAGCCACCCTCGTCGCCGACGCCCGTGGAGTGCCCGGCGGCCAGCAGATCGTGGCGCAGGGTGTGGAAGAGCCTGCGCGCGGCAGGCCGCCTGCTGGCCCTTCCCGTCACCGGCAGGAACAGCAACCTCACCATCCGGCCCACCCACCCGCTGGCTGGCTGGCTGGCTGGCTGGCTGATCGGAGCACACCGACAACCTGATGTGCCGTCGAGGGAGAAGCCACGGCGGCACCGTAAGGTTTGCCCCTACTCGCCGTAGATCCGGTGCCCGTCTCGTGCCGGGGCCCGTGGGCGCAGGCACCCGAACTCGCCCATACGCTCCGCAGACGCTGCCGGGCTTCGATACTGCGGCCATGGACAGCATGGACCGCTTATGGGTGCCCAGGCCGACGGGCCGGCCACGACGCGGGAGCCGGAAGGTGATCCCGCAGCCCGCTGACCAGGCCGCCAACTGCAAACGTCTCGGCAGCCGCGGCGGCAGGCCCCCACCCGTCGACCGCAACGCCCACAAGCAGCGCAACACCGTCGAGCGGTGCATCAACAGGCTCAAGCAATGGCGCGGCCTTGCCACCCGCTACGACAAGACCGCCGCCATCTACCTCGCCGGACTCCACATCGCCGCTATCTGCATCTGGTCAGCAAGGTGATCCGAAACAGACAGTTCAGGCCGTTTCGTTCCGCAGCGGCCGAGCGGCGCGGCCGGTTCCACGCCGCAAGCTGGAGACACGCCGCCCGCACCGAACGCGAGGGCCGCGTCCACCTCGCTCACCGCGTCCACCCCGTCTGCGCGACGCCCACCGTGGGCTCGCTTACCACGACCGCCGGACGGCTCTCCGGAAGCCGCTGCCGGGACCCGGTCGGCCGCGGGCGGCGAGCGCGGCGAGTGCCGGGGCCGCTGCCGCCAGCAAGAAGCACAGCGGCGTCGCGGCCCGGTCCACGAGCAGCGCCGCGAGCCCGCCGCCCGCCGAAGAACCGGCGTTGATCGCGGAGTTGGCCCACGTGGCGGCACGGGTCGCGGTGCCCTTCGGGGCCTGCGCGTTGGCCGCCAGGTAAACGGTCGACAGGGCGGGGGCGGTGAGGCAGCCGGCCACGCCCACGCACAGTCCGAGCAGGGGCAGCGACGGCGCCGCGGCCGTCACCGCCACCAGCGCGGCCAGCGCCAGGAGGAGGTACGGCAGCCGGGCCGCCGCATCGAGCCGCCAGCGCATCCGGCCGTACAGCAGTCCGCCGACCGCGCTGCCCGCGGACTGGCCGGCCAAGATCCAGCCGGTCGCCGACGGGGCGTGCGCCCGGCCGGCGGCCGCGATCACGAAGAGCTCCACCGCGGCCAGGCACATGCCGACGCCGAACGCGGCGACGGCCGCCCGGCGGACGCCCGCGCCCTCGGCCGACAGCAGCCGCAGCGACGGCGCCGGCTCGGCCTTCGCCGCCGGGGCGATCAGCGCGGCGGCCGGGGAGGCGACCATCGCGAGAGTACCGAGGGCGATCACCATCCCGGACAGCACCAGCCCGGGCACCGGATGAACGGCCACGACCAGCAGCGGCCCGCCGAGGAAGATCAGCTCCTCGGCGACGCCGTCCAGGCTGAACGCCCGCTGCAGCATGGCCTCGTCGGGCGTCATCACCGACCACAGGGCCCGCATGGTGGGCCCGATCGGCGGGCACGACGAGCCAATCGCCGCCACCAGAACGGCGAACAGCCACCGGGGGGTGCCGGCCGCCTGAGTGCAGCCGGCCAGCGCGAACAGCCCCGTCGCGAACGGTAGCGCGAGAGCGGGCAGTGCACGGCGCGCGCCCCACCGGTCGACCAGGCCGGCCCTGGCCGGCGCCAGCACCACCGAGAGGGCCGCGAACTCGGTGCCGAGCAGGCCGGCGGTCGCGAGCGAACCGGTGCTGGCGGTCAGGGACAGGACGAGGGAAAGGGACACCACCCCGTACCCGAGCCGTCCGAACATGGCGGCGGCGAAGGTGCGTCGGGCGTGAGGCAGACGGAGGACGGCGGCGTACGACGACGCCGCCACGTCGGGCGTGGACATGGGGATGCTTCCTCTGCGAAGGCCGGAACAGGGACGGACCGAGGCGCGCCCGCCCGTCGGCCCCGCCTGTCAGAGGCGACCGGTCAACTGGGTCGAGGCGACGCGAGTCCGCGGCCTACGCACACAGGAGATACATATGCCGAACGTACCAGAGCGGCAAGGGCCGGTCCGGCCCATTCCCGCACCGCCTGGTCCGTCACCCGCTACGACAGGACGGCCGCCCTCCACCTCTCAGGGCTCCTCTCAGGGCTCCTCTCAGGGCTCCACCTCGCAGGCATCTTCATCTGGTCAGCCCGACGATCCCAACGAAACGGCCTGGCCGAGTGGCGTGCACACTGAGTGGTGGACGCGGTCGCCCGCCGTCCCGGATACGAGCGCTGCCCCCTGGGCCTACCCGACAACCCGTACGCGCCCTGACTGCCGCACACACCCTGCCGGCCCCACCCCTCACAGACCTGACCGGACGCCTGCTGCCTGCCCTGCCCCGAATCCCCCTGAGCAGAGGCATCCGTCCCGCCCCCGGACGAACCCGTCTCACCCCCGTCACCTGGGGTGGCGCCACCGCCCACCCCATCGGCGGCCACCGCCCCGCGCTCCTGCACGGTGGCGCGATCACCGATGGGCCGGGCGCCGTACCTCCGTGCAGGTGGGCCGCACACCTTCTCTGCCGCTCGCCTTGTCCATGGCCAAGTTCTTCGCGGTCAGCGTTGAGGAGATGTTTCATGTCGATGAGAGCCCAGCAGATAGCCAGTAACACGGCCAGGCGGTCCGTCCCCGGCTTCTTCCTCGCCCTCGGAGGGGCCTGCCTCGTGGCCGCGACATTCGGCGGCCGCCTCGCTCTCGGCCTGGTGACGTTCGGAATCCTGGCGGTCTGCAGTCTTGTCTTAGTGCTGCTGGGACGCAGGAGCGAGACCTATCAGGGCCTCACCGAGAAAGAACCCGACGAGCGCTTCGCCCGGATCGCAGGCGAGCCTGGGCCGGCACGGCCGTGGTGCTCACCGTGGGGAATCTCAGCGCCTTCATCGGCGACCTGGCCATCCGGAAGAAGCGGCGATCCCTACTTCTGATTCGTGGCCACCGCCGCCATCACCTACATCGCGTTCGTCGCCATCTGGTCTCGGCACACCTGAGAAGCCATCGCCTCGAACGGCTCGCCACCGTACGTTCGGCCAGGCAGCGCGATCGACCTGGTCACCGGAGGTCGGTGCCGGGCGAGGCTGAGCGGGCGTGCGCAATGGCGGGCACGTCAATTCCCGGCCTTCTTGCGCGACTCCGGCCACACCGACGTGGTCGCGGTCTTCACCGCGCGGAAGCCGTCTCCGTACTTGTGCTGCAAGGCCCGGTTCGACAAGCCGGCCCGGGCATCACGGCGGATCGCCACGTACAGCTCATCCTCGGACTTGGGCGGCATCGGCACCCCCTCACCACGAGAAGCACACCGCCCCTCCCATCACAAAGCCCGAAGTGGTGTCACATCTCGGGTTCTGGTGCAACTTCTGTGACTGGCCAATCAGGAGTTCAACACCTCACCGCCAACCATGCGCGATCCCGCTAGCCCACCGGTACGTCCTTGCCGGTCAGCTCCGCCCGAATGCCGTTCTTCGTCACGGAGATGTCGCGCAGCCGAATGCCGCCCGGCACGTTGTCCGGCAACTGCCCAGAGAACTCCATCTGCTGCGCGACCTTCGGCTCCCGGAGCTTCTGCAGGCCCTGGATGAGCGAGGGGTCGATGCCGGTGGGCTCGAGCAGCGAGGGATGGTCCACGAGCGTGTCCAGCACGGGGCCCTTCATCATCTGCTGCGGAAGGAGGTGCTTCCCGGTGGCCTGTTGCAGCTCGTCCTCGTCCAACTTGTCGGCGACGGGTGCAGTCAGCTGCAAGCCACCGCCCTTGCCTGGCACGTACGTGAGCAGGCCGGGCACCACCACACGCGTGTCCTCCACGGTCATCCGCAGGCCGCGGTCCCCGGTGCGCTGCAACTGCGCGCGCCCCCGGACCTGGGCCTGCTTGCCGCCCACCGGCAGGTCGCCGCCGGCCAGCACCGTGTTCTTCCCCGGGCCGGGCATCAAGTGGATCTGCGACGCGCCGACTTCGCGGTTCAGATCCTTGAAGTCCAGCAGGATGTCGCCGCGCACCCGGCTCAGCACCGCACCCTTCACCGAGGACGGCAGGCTGCCGACGATCCGGATGCCGTCCACCGTCCCCTTCACCTGAGCGACGGAGACCGGCCCGGCGTCGACATCGGGGACGTTGACCTCGACATGGTCGACGTTGCCCGCGAGCACCTGCCCGACGAACGGGAAGCTGTCGATGTGCACCTCGGGCTCGGCGCGCAGCTTCAGCGCCTTCTGCACCTGCTGCGCCGCCAGGTTCTCCGCGTAGAGCACGGCCCACCGGTCACCGAGCGCAAGAACCGCAAGAACGCCGGCCAGCGCGACGACCACCTTCGCGGTCTTCCGCACGATCCGACGCGGCTTGCGCCCGGCCCACGGGTGCTCCTTCTCGTCGCCGGCGCCCGAGTCCGTGCCGTTGTCGGTGACGGCGGTAGCAGCGACAGTGGCGTTCCCGGTGTCTGTGCCGGAGTTGGGGCCAGCGGTGTTGCCCTGGTTCGAGGCGGCGTCCGGCTCTTCACCGCCCTGGGCCGACGGCTCGTACGAGCCCTGGTTGTCCGAGGCCGGGCTGTCCTGGGCGGCACGGCTCGCCGGTACCCGCGCCTTGGAGTCTGCGGAAGGTTCGTTGGAGAGCATCCCCACCATGCGACCACAGCCCAGGCACTCGAACCAAGTCGTGCGCAGTCTCCGAGACACCTGCGCAGGGGGCGCCGAAGCTAGCGCCGGTGCCGCGCTCGAGCGCTGCGTTCAGTCGAATATGGCCGTCCCACTCGCCCCAGAAGGCAGGGGCATGAGTCTGTCCAGGGCGCCAAAGGCAGTGCGGCAGCTCTGTGACCACCGGGGAGACCAGTGCCCGTCCTGCCGTCATGGCTGACCGACTCACTCCGGGCCAATTCGCAGCGCTACTGCCCGAGCGTCCCCGGTCGATCCGGCCCATCCGCTGGGCTGCTGCCACCGCCCCCATCAGCGACCGGATCACCTTCGACAAGCTGCTGCCGCTCCTGCGGTTCCCGTTCCCACTCGACCGCATGGCCCAGATCTCCCCGGGCTACACCGCGAACCACGCGGTCAACTCGGACAACGCGGCCCCGTCCGTGGTCACCACCGCACAGCGACCCGCCCTGCACCCGAACTCCCTTACCTGGCTGGCGCGTTCACGTGACAGCATCCCAAAATTCGGCAGCTACTCCACCATGTGGATACCTCGGTTGCGGTGATCCAGGTGCGGGCAAGATGCCTCGCATGACTGATGAGATACGCAAGGCGTACCTGCTGGCTGCCGAGCGAGCCGTGGAACTGTTGACCACGGAACGGGTGGCGCGTTGTTGGGGTGAGGATTCGGTGTTGTCGGGGATGTCGGTCGGCGGACTGGCCGGTCACCTGGCGCGCAGCATCCTGCAGGTCGAATGGTTCCTTGACGGTGAGGTGAACGGCGCGCAGCCGGTGTCGCCGGTGCACTACTACGCGCGCCTCGTCGGCACCACCGTGCCGGACTCCGCGCTCAATGTGGGCGTGCGTGAGCGGAGCGAGGAGACGGCCGCGGTCGGCCCCACCTTAGTGGCCGAGCAGGCACGGACGGCGTGGCAGCGGCTGGTCCAGCGGCTGGGCAAGGAGCCGGCCGATCGACGCGTCGCCATCCTCCACCGGCCGGGAGAGGAGATGCTGCTCGACGGCTACCTCCAGACCCGGTGTGTCGAGCTGGCGGTGCACCTCGAGGACCTGGCGCTGAGTGTGGGCGAGGAGTGTCGGACTCCCCCAGCCACGCTCGCCCTCGCCGTCGACGTCCTTCTCGCAGCGGCCCGCGACCGGCACGGCGATCAGGCGGTGCTCCATGCACTGGCCCGGCGCGAACGTGACAGCAACCAGGCCATACGCGTGCTTTGAAGCCCGCGCGGTCTCCCGCAGTTGGGCGTGTGCTCATGGGCGGCGGTGCGGATGGTTGTCCCCAGCGGTGGGTCGCCCATGCCCGGCGGAGCAGGCTACGGGCGGTGATGACCGCATCAGCGAGGTCGCAGAAGGCGTCGCTGACCGCGGCATAAGGTCAGCCACCATGTCCGACTACGACACCTACGGCACCAGCACTCACACCGCGAGTGAACTGGCCGCCTCATCACCGGCCACCTCGATGTGGTCTTCACCGAGCGCGAAAGTGACTACCGGGGCGTCTACCAGCTCGCCCAGGGCACTTACGGACGCATCGAGATCCAGCCGAACGCCCGCCGAAAGAGCCACCCTTGTCGTCGTGAACTCCGTCATCTTCCGTTCCTCCGGCCAGAACCTCACCACTGCCGGCACCTACGTCGAAATGACCTCTCGCCTCCTCGAACCGACTCTGCTCGCCCTGGCGGCACTCGCCGTCCGTGGCCGCATCAAACGCTGAGCTGACCGCCGTCTCGGGGACCGGTTCACCGGACGCCGGCGCGACGGGTCGGAGTCAATCCCGAAGTTGTGCTTGCGCCGCCATGTGGCTGCCTGAGGAGGCGCGGCTGGCCGGGGGGGGACTGACGCGAAGCCCGCGCCACCTCGCACGCCACCCACGCGATGAGCAACAGCGCCGACCGCCTCGCTCCGCAACCGCCCACGCCCGCGTCAACAACGCCGCCGAACGACTCGTCGCCGCCGCCGGTAACGCTCGTGGCCGCGTACGGCGAGGGCGGTGGCGGTCCGGCGCGGGAGGGCGACGTGGTGGCCCCTCCCTGTTCAAGGCGCTGCTCGTCTTGAGCCTTCCACGTCGTCCTCGACTCCTTCATCCCCGGCCTGCGCACCGGGCTGTTCCGCCCCGGCCTGCGCGAAGCGCGCGGGTACGAGGGGTGGCGCAGCAGCTGCACCGTGCGGATCCCCCCTGCCGACAACCCTGCGCCCTCACCAGGAGCTGCGGCGCCCGAGGCATCCCCCGACCAGATCGCCCGGCCTCAGCCGCAACGGACGAACCCTGCTGGAAGCGGGCTGCGCGGCGGAACGTCACCTCCTCCCGATCACACTGAGTTGCACCAAGGACCTGGCGAGGCCCTCAGGAGACGTACACAAGGCGAGTGCGGCGGAGTCCATGGGGAGGCCAATGATGTGTGCCGTGGCGCGTCCCAGAGCGGGGCGGCGGTGGCAAGGTCCGCGAGGAAGGCGGCCAGCGGTCCGCCTCGGAAAACAACCCTTTTGCCCATAATCCTCGCCGGGTATCGCGGGATGCCGGATATTCACATGGATAGGCGAGTGGCCCCTGTGAGCAATGCGCGTGGTCCGTGCCTGCCGGGGCGGAGGCGCGCTGCACGACGTGCATGTCACCTGGTCCCCCGCCGCCCCGCCCCTGGCGGTGGAAGGGGGAACGAAGGGCGAGGAGCGCATGGTTGAGCTGGTGTCGGGGCGCATGGTGCGGGAGCAGGACCCCGTCGGTGAGCGCGCCGCCGGTTCTCCCGCCGTGTTCGGAGGACGTACGGGGCCCGCCGCGCGGACGCTCGTGGACATCCTGGATGTCACCGTCCTGATCCATCCCGACGAGCCGGCTCTGGACGACGGACGGACCTCGCTGAGCTACCAGGAGCTCGCCGCTGAGGTCGATGTACTACGGCGCCGGCTGGCGTCGGCCGGGATCGGCGTGGGCGACCGCGTCGGGATACGGCTGCCGTCCGGCACCAACGACCTCTACGTCTGCATTCTGGCTGTCCTCACCGCGGGTGCGGCCTATGTGCCGGTGGACGCCGAGGACCCGGACGAGCGGGCGAAGCTGGTCTTCGGTGAGGCGGCGGTGAGTGCCGTCCTGGAAGCCGGGCGGCAGCTCACCACGACGGGCAGCCCCGCCACCGGCTCTCAGCGGCGCCCGGGTCCCGCGGATGACGCCTGGATCATCTTCACCTCCGGTTCCACCGGGCGGCCCAAGGGCGTCGCCGTCACCCATCGCAACGCGGCGTCTTTTGTCGACGCCGAGGCGGGGCTCTTCCTCCAGGAGGAGCCGATCGGCCCCGGGGACCGGGTGATGGCGGGCCTGTCGGTCGCCTTCGACGCCTCGTGCGAGGAGATGTGGCTCGCCTGGCGGTACGGCGCCTGTCTGGTACCCGTGCCCCGTTCCCGGGTGCGTGACGGAGCCGGCCTCGGACCGTGGCTCACCGAGCAGGAGATCACCGTGGTGTCCACGGTGCCCACGCTCGCCGCGCTGTGGCCGGCCGAGGCGCTCAACGAAGTGCGGCTGCTCGTCTTCGGCGGCGAACCGTGTCCGCCCGAGCTGGTGCGGCGGCTGGTCACCGAGGGGCGAGAGGTCTGGAACACCTACGGTCCGACCGAGGCGACCGTGGTCACCTGTGCCGCGCTGCTGTCCCGCGAGGGGCCGGTCCGGATCGGCCTGCCGTTGGACGGCTGGGACCTGGCCGTGGTGGACGACGCCGGTGTGCCGGTCACTATGGGACGCAGCGGCCACCTGGTCATCGGCGGGGCCGGACTGGCGCGCTACCTGGACCGCGCCAAGGACGCGGAGAAATACGGCCCGCTGGAGTCACTCGGCTGGCAGCGCGCCTACCGCAGCGGCGACCTCGTACGGGCCGACCCCGACGGACTGGTCTTCCTGGGACGCGACGACGAACAGATCAAACTCGGCGGCCGGCGGATCGAACTCGGTGAGGTGGACGCGGCCCTCCGGGCGCTGCCCGGCGTCACCGGTGCCGCGGCCGCCGTCCGGACCGCGCACGGCGGCAACCCGCTGCTGATCGGCTATGTGGTGACCGAGGACGGCTGGGACCGGACCGCGGCCGTCGAGCGGCTGCGCGCCCGGCTGCCCGCGGCCCTCGTGCCGCTGCTCGCCACCGTCGACGCCCTGCCGATCCGTACCTCCGGCAAGGTGGACCGGGCCGCGCTGCCCTGGCCGTTGCCCCGTACGGCAGGACCTGATCACGGCGCCCCGATGGAGGCCGTTCAGCTCAACGACACCGAGGCCTGGCTGGCCGAGCGATGGCGCGAGATCCTCGGGGTGCCGGTCGTCGAGGCCCGGGACGACTTCTTCGTGATCGGCGGCGGCAGCCTGGCCGCCGCCCAGCTCGCCACCCTGCTCCGCGACCGCTACCCGGCCACGGCCGTCAGCGACATCTACCAGCAGCCCACCCTGCGCAAGCTGGCCCGGCTGCTGGAACGTTCCGTGCCCGGCAGGTGCGAAGCGCGCCGGGTGACGCCCGTCCCCGTCCGGGCCAAGATCGTCCAACTGCTACTGATGCTGCCGCTCTTCACCCTGGTCGGGCTGCGCTGGACGGTGGGGCTGCTGGCCCTGGGCAACGTCCTGGCGTGGTGCGGCAGCTATCCGTGGGCGCCGACGGCCTCGTGGTGGTGGGTGGTGGCCGGTGGCCTGCTGCTCTTCAGCCCGCCGGGCAGGCTGGCCATCGCGGCCGGTGGGGCGCGGCTGCTGCTGCGGGGACTGCGGCCGGGCAGCTACCCCCGTGGCGGAAGCGTGCATCTGCGGCTGTGGACCGCGGAACGCCTCGCCGAGCTGAGCGGGGCCGTCCATCTGTCCGGGGCGTGGCTGGTCCGCTACGGCCGCGCACTCGGCGCGCGGATCGGGCCGGAGGTCGATCTGCACTCGCCGCCGCCGGTCACCGGGCTGCTCAAACTGGGCCGGGGGTGTGCCGTCGAGGCGGAGGTGGATCTGTCCGGCCACTGGCTGGACGGGGACCGGCTGGAGGTCGGCCCGGTGAAGGTCGGCTCCGGCGCGGTGGTCGGTGTCCGCAGCACGCTCTTCCCCGGCGCCCGGGTGGGCAAGCGCGCGCAGGTCGCTCCCGGTTCCGCCGTCACCGCCCGGGTGCCGACCGGCCAGAGCTGGGGCGGGGCGCCCGCCGTCAAACTGGGCAAGGCCGAACGACGGTGGCCCAAGCAGCGTCCCCCGCGCCGGGCCGGATGGGTGGTGCTCTACGGGCTGAGCGGCCCGGCCATCGGACTGCTGCACATCGTGGCCGGGATACCGGCGCTGGCGGTGGCGGGCTGCTTCGTCCACACCGGGGACGGTCCCGGCGACGCCCTCCGCGGAGCGCTCCTCGCGCTGGTGCCCGCCACCCTCGCCTTCGGGCTGGCCTACGGCGCCCTGCTGATCGTCGTCGTCCGACTCCTGAGCCGCGGCCTCCGGCCCGGCTGGTATCCGCTGCACGGCCGGACCGGCTGGCAGGCCTGGACCGTCAGCCAGCTCATGGACCGGGCCCGCGAGACGCTCTTCCCGCTCTACGCCGGCCTGATCACCCCCGGCTGGCTGCGCGCCCTGGGGATGACGATCGGCCGCCGCGTCGAGGTCTCCACGGTGCTGGCGCTGCCCAGCCTCACCACCGTGCGTGACCGGGCCTTCCTGGCCGATGACACCCTGATCGCACCGTACGAGCTGGGCGGCGGATGGCTGCGGATCGGCACGGCCGAGATCGGCGAGCGGGCCTTTCTCGGCAACTCCGGCATGACCGCGCCGGGACGCGTCCTCCCCGACCGCTGCCTGGTGGGAGTGCTCTCCGCCACCCCGAAGAAGGCGAAGCAGGGCCGCTCGTATCTGGGCATGCCCCCGATGCGCCTGCCGCGCTCCGCCGACACCACGGACCACCACCTCACCTACGACCCGCCGGCCCGGCTGCTCCGCGCCCGGGGACTGGTCGAAGCCTGCCGGCTGGTGCCGGTACTGGTCTCCACCGGCCTTGGCCTGCTGACCCTGGCCGCCCTGGCCCAGCTGGCCGTACACGGCTCACCGGCGGTGGCTGCGCTGCTGTCCGGCCTGGTGCTGCTGGCCGCCGGCGTCGTCGCCTGCGCGGTGGCCATCGCGGCGAAGTGGCTGCTGGCGGGCCGGTTCCGACGGGCACAACACCCGCTGTGGAGCCGCTTCGTGTGGCGTACGGAGCTCGCCGACACCTTCGTCGAGGTGCTGGCCGTGCCCTGGCTGATCGGCGCGGTGCCGGGCACACCGCTGCTGAACCTCTGGCTGCGCGGACTGGGCGCCACCGTCGGCCGCGGCGTGTGGTGCGAAACGTACTGGCTGCCGGAGGCCGACCTGGTCACCCTGGAGGACGGGGTGAGCGTCAACCGGGGCTGTGTGCTGCAGACCCACCTCTTCCACGACCGCATCCTCCGCACCGACACCGTGGTGCTCCGTACAGGGGCCACGCTCGGGCCCGGCGGCATCGTCCTGCCCGGCAGCACCCTCGGGGCGCGCAGCACGCTCGGACCGGCGTCATTGGCGATGGGCGCGGAAACCGTCCCGGCCGACACCCGGTGGCTGGGCAACCCGATCGAGGCCTGGCGCCCCCGAGAATGAGGCACCGCCCCACGACGCAGCATCAGCCCACCGATGCCAGGGAGAGTACGACCGTGAACCCCCAGCAGGCCCAGGCCCCCGGCGCGGACCCGTACTTCCCCGACCACGGGGACGCCCGCTACCACGTCGAACGCTACGAACTCGACCTGGACTACCGCCCGGTGTCCAACCGGCTCAGCGGCTCGGCCCGGCTCCACACGCAGACCGGCCCCGCGCCGCTGAACGAGATCGTCCTCGACCTGGCTGCCTTGCGGGTTCACCGGCTGCTCCTGGACGGCCGGACCGCGCGCTACGTGCACCGCGCGGGCAAACTGCGCATCCGCCCGGGGAGAACACTCGCCCCCGGCACGGCCTGCACCATCGAGGTGCGCTACACCGGCAACCCCCAGCCGATCCGCAGCCCATGGGGCGGCCTGGGCTGGGAGGAACTGACCGACGGCGCCCTGGTGGCCGGCCAGCCGATCGGCGCACCGTCCTGGTACCCCTGCAACGACCGGCCGGCCGACAAGGCCTCCTACCGGGTGGCGATCACCGCCCCGTCCCCGTTCACCGCGGTCGTCGGCGGCCGGCTCCTCTCCCGCACCACCCGGGCGAGCAGCACCACCTGGGTCTACGAGCAGCCGGCCCCCACCTCCAGCTACCTGATGACCGTCTCCCTCGGCAGGTACACCGCCGTGCCGCTCACCACCCCGGCCCCGGCGGACGAACGCCACCCACCGGTGCCCCAGACCGCCTACCTGCCCGCACATCTGCGCCCGCAGTTCACCGAGGACTTCGCCCGGCAGACCCGGATGATGCGGTACTTCCAGGACGTCTTCGGGGCCTACCCCTTCGGCGAGTACGCGATCGTGGTCGCCGACGAGGAGCTGGACGTCCCGGTGGAGGCCCAGGGCGTCGCCACTTTCGGCACCAACCACCTCGACGGCGCCCGCACCTCGGAACGCCTGGTCGCCCATGAACTGGCCCACCAGTGGTTCGGCAACAGCGTCTCGGTCGCCGACTGGCAGCACATCTGGCTCAACGAGGGCTTCGCCAAGTACGCCGAGTGGCTGTGGTCGGAACACGCCGGGGGCCGAACGGCGGCCGACCACGCCGCCGCCGCACACCGCCTGCTGTCCCTCGCACCACAGAACCTGCGACTGGCCGACCCGGGGGCACTCCTGATGTTCGACGACCGCCTCTACCAACGAGGCGGCCTCACGGTCCACGCACTGCGCTGCGCCCTCGGCGAGGCCCCGTTCTTCCGCATGCTCAAGGACTGGGCCACAAACCACCGCCACGGCGCCGTGACCACCACCGACTTCACCACGCACGCCCAGCAGCACACGGCCACCCCCCTCGACGGACTCTTCAACGCCTGGCTGCAAGAGCCCTCCCTGCCGCCACTGCCACACCCCACGGGAGCACGCCGTCCGGCAAAGCCGTAGGTCAGCCCGTAGGCCAACCCACTTTCGCAAGGCTGACTGCCATGTCGGACCGCTCCTCAGCGAGCCCGTCACCGAGGAGGCCGTGCCATCACCGAGCCGGGCACCCGGTGAACGGATAAGGCGGCTCCTTGGAATGCGTCTGCGGAGGACGGGCAATTACAATGGACAAATATCCCCATCAGGGGCTTGAACAAGGGCGGAGGCTCTGCCGGCCGCCCCGCAGCCCAAGCGCAGCGCGGCGCTCTCCAGCGCCCCGCGCTCTTTATGATGCGTTTCTCGGAATTCCCAGGGAGCATTCCCATGGCTGGTCACACCGCCGCGATAGTTCTTGAGCCCGAGGCACAGAAACTCGCCGACGCAACCTCACAACATCCGTTCCTGTACGAGCTGGAGCCGACCGCAGCGCGCAAGGTGCTCGACGGCCTCCAGGCCGCGCCGGTCGACAAGCTGCCGGTCGACGAGGAGTGGGTTTCGGTTCCGGCAGCGGTGGGCGATGTAGGGGTACGCATCGTCAAGCCGCAGGGCGCCACCGGGACGCTGCCCGTCGTGTTGTACATGCACGGCGGTGGCTGGGTGCTGGGCAATGCCGGCACCCACGACCGCCTGGTGCGCGAGTTGGCGGTCGGCACCCGTGCGGCAGTGGCCTTCGTGGAGTACACCCCGTCGCCCGAGGCGCACTACCCTGTGGCCATCGAGCAGGGCTACGCCACCGCGCAGTGGATCGCCCACGAGGGGGCGTCCAAGGGGCTGGATGCACAGCGCATGGCAGTGGCCGGGGAATCGGTCGGCGGGAACATGACCGCCGCACTCGCCCTCATGGCCAAGGAGCGCGGTGACGTCACGTTCGTACAGCAGTCGATGTACTACCCGGTCACGGACGCGGCCATGGACACCGGTTCCTACGACCAGTTCGCCACCGGCTACTACCTGAGCCGCCAGCTGATGGAGTGGTTCTGGGACGCCTACACGACCGACCCGAACCAGCGCGCGGAGATCACCGCATCTCCCAACCAGGCCACCATCGAGCAGCTCTCCGGCCTGCCGCCCGCCCTGCTGATCGTCGACGAGGCCGACGTGCTGCGCGATGAGGGCGAGGCGTACGCCGCCAAGCTCCGAGCAGCCGGCGTTCCGGTGACCACGGTGCGCTACGACGGCACGGTCCACGACTTCATGATGCTCAACTCACTGAGTCACTCCAAAGCCGCCCGCGGAGCCATCGACCAGGCAACGGCCTTCCTGCGCAACGCCCTTGGAACCGACCAGACCTAGGCAGTTTCGTTTGGATCATCTGGCTGACCAGAGGAAGATGCCTGCGATGTGGAGTCCGGCCAGGTAGATGGTTGCGGTCTTCTCGTAGCG